>DDBO01000048.1 GCA_002332755.1 Bacteroidales bacterium UBA2030
AGGTATTCTCTGTAAGCCCTGGCAATATCTTCGTTGGCGAAACGCCCGGCAAAATAATAATATACACCATCCTGATAAATTTCCGTGATAGGTTCCGGTGTTTCAAACTGCGCCTGTAATTCGGATATTTTTAGAGGAGAACCCTCATTTCTGCGTATTTCTACCCTGTATTCAGTAGGCCTAATCTTTGCAGATTGGTTAACCGATGTAGTTACTGTTGTTTTTCGCGAAGACTCAAGAGTTCTCAGATATTCTTTGCCGGCTTCGGCGCCTTTAAAAGAACTTATGCGTGTTCCATTCTGGAAAAAAACAACGTAAAGATCGCTTAAACCAAGCTCACTGGCCAATTTTTCCTTATATCTGTCGGCTTCCTGAGCGGTTTTGAAGCTTCCCGCTGTATATTGATAAAATCCATCGGAAAAACCTTCAAAAATCTTTTCTTTTAGGGGGTAGAGTTGTGCTAATTTTTCAGGATCGATGCGCGAACGGCTTGATGTCAGCTGCACTCTGAATTCAACACCCATTATTCGGTCAACCAATGGCCTTCCATCTGGTGAATATAAAAGGTCTTTTTCAACATAATATACCTTTTTTTCTCCAGCAGTTTCCCCCGATGCATCAATTACCTTATAACCAATATAAAATGGATGGGACCCAACAGGCGCTTGTCCGGAATAAACAATTATTTTCAGAGAAAGAGTTGTGTCGGCCGTAGGAAGGGTCGTATAAATATTTCCTACCAATTCATCCATACTCGATTCTAATCCATTATCTCTCGGAAGTCTGGCTTGAAAACCCTGTGGAATTACTATATCAATATCGGCTACACCACTTATTCCGTCGTTTTTAAGTTTCAATACAATATTAAAGCTATCTACTGCACCAATTTTGGAAGGAATTTCAACAACGAGAGAGGGTTTTGCACCATCACGCAATCGTCGGGTCTTGCCCAGTTGTTGGCTGAGATTTTTATATTTAAACGAAATCTTGTCGGCTGAGGCCTGATAATTCAATGGTTCCAATTCGCGTAAGCGCCCGACATTGAAACGGTAGGAAATTCCCAGTGAGGTATAAAGTCCTCTGTCTTTGCCTGGGTTTACCTCATCCCCATCCAAACGATCTGTATTCAGAAACCAATAGGAAGCTTCAAAATTCAAATTCAAATTTTTATAAAATCTCCAGTTAACCCCCAGTCCAGCCGGGAAAACCCATTCGCGTGTGTACCCTTTTATTCCTTTCCCATAACCATGTCCATAACCGGCCAACCATTCATTTGTAATATTATCCCATACATCCGACTGAAAATCAATAAATCCGGCTCCTGTCTGGGCATAAACATCCATTGCCCTCTCAGGTTTATAACCATTGACAAGGGTAGATAAACTAATAAGTCCGGTTAGTTGATAACTATAGAATTTCGCTTTACTGTATGAGAACAAGTCTTGTCCTTTGAAATTACCTGTCATCAGATTTCCACGAATTGATAACCAAGGGGTTATCTGTTTGCCTAAAAAGACAGAAGCAGCCGCTCCCGGCGATTTAGATTTCCCCCCAAAACTTCCCAGCTCTCCAAACTGTATTGTAGCACCACTATTAAGCCCAATATACCAGTTCCTTGTCAGATTATAATTAAATTTACTCTGGGCCAACAGAGCTTTGTTAAAAGACAATCCCACAAAAATTAATAAGCAGTATCCTAACTGAGTTAACCGTTCTTTTGTCATTTTTTACAGCGTTTTTTTACCATTTTTTCAGCTTCCGGCAATCCATAAACTGCGGCTCTATGCCAATCGTCGCAGGCTTGATTGATGTCGTCCAGCTCGAAAAATGTAAGTCCCCGGTTATATACAGCCCTGACCCAATCGTTAATAAATTCATTATCGGCTGGTTTGGCATTGACTGCATCGTTATATGCTTGAAGCGCACGCTGATATTGCTTGAGATAGAAATAGCAATTACCCAAATAGGCATAAACAAGAAAAATTTTTTCGTTAGGTGCTAATTGAATGGCTCGCTCAAAATCTGCAATGGCAGCGTTGTAGTTTTTTCGATTAAAAAAAGCAATTCCCCGGCGGTAATATTCCATGAAAGTTTTGGGATTGGAGATTAAATCTTCGTAAACAGGTGCTCTCCTTACCAATTGAACAAAATCAGCGTAGGGAATCTCATAATAATATTTGGCTAATAAATTAGGCAAGTACTCCGGCAAAAAATAACGTTGATAAATACTCTTTTTATTAAAAACTTCAATAAACCTGACCCTTATCATCTTTCCCTGCTTTGTATTTACCGGCATAAGGACGATAAGAAGGGTGAATTGTGAAGGGTATTTCAGTACGGATTGCCGCTGAATATGGTTAGCAATTTTCTGTAAATATGTTTTTTTATCGTATGCATTAATTTTTCCCATGCAAAATACATCCAGGTTTACTACATAAGTTAACCCCGGAGTTGCAGTGTCGGGCAATAGCTGTTTGAGCTTTCCGGCTTTAAAAACATAATACAAGACATCTTCTTGCGATTTCCACCCTTCTCTTAAAGTTTCAAATTCAAAATAACCACCTTCTCTGTATATAAGCATCACCATGTGCTGCTCCCCCTGAATAAGTACCTCTCGCAGTTCAATTTTTATGAAATTATGTTTGCCGAGTTTGTTTTCAGGGTCGTTGGTACGATTAAAATCCGCATTTTCGTTGGGAATGTAGTTTTTGCCTGAAATCCATATTCCATTGTCCTGCAAGGTCCATCCCGTGGCTTCATCAAGGACGGTCAGGGGTTCAGAGATTTCAGGTAAATTGGCCATTGTTCGCTCAACACTTTGGGTATATGCCTTACCCAAAGTGAATATGAGCAGAAAAAAGGAAAGAATATTCTGATATTTTTTCATTTCGTCTCAAAAATAAGCGCTCTTTGGGTTATATATCAAATAGTGTTATTAAATAATCTGCCTTTTGTTAATAACTATATTTTCCTCTTTAGTGAGTTTTTTCCTCAGTACTTTTAGTTGTAATATAAATATTAATAATACAATTTAAATAATTGATAAACTGATACTTATAATTATAATAGTAAAAAACAACATAAATCCGAAATCCAAAATCAAATCAAATGATTACAAACCACATATGACTAAAAAATCATATTTTCATCAAAAACACCCAAATTATTATTTATCAATAATTTAATCATCAAAAAATCAAAAAAATTATTAACAATTTAGAAATTTAAATATTTAACATGTTTTAAAATTAATAAAAATGTATTTTTGCCTAAAAAAAGAGATGGAGTCATATAGAAGAACATTCAATCTATTGATAGTAATATTTCTTGTGGCCTTTATGGTAAGTGTTGCCATACTCGCATCGAATGCACATTTGAAAACCGCACTGGCGTCGCGTCATATTTTAAAAATAGTATGGTTGACTATGGGCATCATTTTTTTGGGATTATTGTTTGTCCGAAAGCACGCCAAAGATAGCGGGATAATCATGGCTTTTGGAAGCCTTCTGGTAGTGGCCGAACTAGTTTTTGCAGATGTATATTCAAGCTGGGCATTGTTGGCTTCGGCGATTATTATGGCTTTTTCAGGATTAGGCTTTATATTCCTCGCCAATAAACAACAAGGGAGAACAGGACAATAAAACCAGTTTTATTTACACGTTAAAACGAATATGTAAAATATCGCCATCCTGCACGATATAGTTCTTTCCTTCCACATAAAATTTACCAGCTTCCCGGCAGGCATGCTCTGAGCCTAAAGTTATAAAATCTTGATATTTAATAACTTCGGCCCTAATAAATCCACGTTCGAGGTCGGAATGAATTACCCCGGCTGCCTGAGGAGCAGTGGCTCCGGCACGTATAGTCCATGCCCTAACTTCCTTTGGACCTGCAGTAAAGAAAGTTTGAAGATTGAGCATTCGATAGGCAGAACGAATGAGTTTGTTCACACCCGGTTCCTCCAATCCAACATCTGCAAGAAATACTTGACGATCCTCGGGATCGTCGAGTTCAGCTATTTCTGATTCAAGCTTTCCTGCAATGATAAGAACCTCTGTAGTGGTGCCCTTAAATAGTTCGATTACCTTTTTACTATATTCATTACCTGATACAGCAGCCTGGTCATCAACATTGCAGACGTACATTACCGGTTTGGCACTCAGCAAAAAAATATCATCGATGTACTGTCTGTCTTCTTCTTTGACAAATGCTGAACGAGCTGGCTTAAAATCTTCGAGGTGATGTTTATAGATCGAAAGAACATCTATTCCCTTTTTAGCGTCTTTGTCTCCACTTTTAGCCACTTTTTCTAGCCGGGCAATTTTTTTCTCCACCGATTCGAGGTCGCGGGCAATAAGTTCGAGCTCCACTATTTCAATATCTCTCACAGGATCGATGCTACCCTCGGGATGGGGAACAGTAGGGTCGTCGAAACAACGAAGCACATGAATAAGTGCATCGGTATTGCGAATATCCGATAAAAAACGACTTCCTGTAGATGAACCTTTTGCCAATCCCGGAATATCCACAATTTCTACCGTTGTTGGAACCACCCTGGCCGATTTCACAAGGGCATCAATCTTATGCAAACGTTCATCAGGCACACTTATCATTCCCAGGTTACTTTTCCCGCCACCTGAAACAGTTTGGGCTCTACTGCTCGAAAGGCAATTAAAGATGGTGGTTTTCCCCACTCCGGCCAGGCCAATAATTCCACACTGCAATCCCATACGATAAATTTTTGGGGACAAAATTACAAAAGCCTTACCTACTCCGAAAGTTAATTCCTGCTATGAGTAATAATAACGAATGTTTAACTTTGCAGTCAATTAAAAATTCAATAAGCATGAAAAAATCCGGCATATTGCTGAGCCTCATATTGTTGATGGCACTCATGGTTGGTACTTCTTCTTGCGTGAAGGAAGTAGAAGACAATGCCAAACCCTACATTATAGTGTTGGGAGCCAATCCTACCTATATTAGGCTGAACAGCTCATTCAAAGACACCGGAATAATGGTAACCGACAACTACGGCGTGTTCAAGGTTTGGTCGGATACCAGCCAACTCAACCTTAAACAGGCCGGCCGATATAAAATCCTGTATTACGCTGAGGATTTTTCCGGAAATGTGGCATCGGCTGAGCGAACTGTAATTGTAAGAATTGAAGGAGCCAACCTTAAAGGAAACTGGAATGGAACCCGTACATTTCCTTATCCAGGCGGACAGTCACAGGCCTTCAGCGATTCATTGATAAAACCATCCACCCGACGCATTTATTTCACTAACTTCGGAGGGTTACATTCTGCTGAAATTCGGGCCGACCTTTTAGGCGCATTGGGCGACACCCTGGCCATTGGCAAACAAATTTTATATACTCAAGATTCCAATACTTATTACATTTCAGGAGCGGGCACCATTGCCCACGATGGTAAATCATTCAACGTCTACTTTTACCTAATTAATGTTTATCCTTCAGGCTCTGACACTTTACCTGGAGAGCTTCAATATTTCAAGCCATAGTACCTTCTGCTGAACATGCGTATTTCACTTCAGTTTAAGGTCGGCACTGCAGGTCTTCTCATATATCGAATCCTGCTAGCCTTGTTGTTTATGAGCCTTTCGAGGTTAATGCTTTATTTTTTCCAAAAAAACTTATTCAATTTCCCTGACTTTCCTGGTATTGCGAAACTTTTTCTGGCAGGCTTACGTTTCGATATTTCAGCCGTTCTGATCCTTAACCTACCCTACCTTGTTTGGTCGCTTTTCCCTTGGCCTGTCAGAAATAATAGCGGTTGGAAAAAAGTGGGCAACTTTTTATATTATAGTTTTAACATATTTGCCATTTTTTTAAACATGGTCGATTCGGCATATTATCCTTTTAATCTGAAAAGACTCACTGCCGATATCTTTACCTTTGTAGAGGCCAACAATAATATTTTCATACTCATTCCTAGGTTTTTTTATGATTTCTATATCAACTTATTGATTTTCATTTTATTAGTCACTACTTTTGTTTGGTTAGCACAAAGGGTAAAGCAAGGGAAGCCGCATTTCTATGGTTCTCTCCTTTCATTTGTATTATGGAACCTGATTTTCTTATCGATCACACTATCTGTTGCAGTTATAGGCATAAGAGGTGGATTCCAACGTCGGCCGATATCAGTCATCAATGCCTGCGACCAGGTGGAACCTCAATATGCCTCAATCGTACTCAACACACCATTTACCATTATAAAAACATGGAATAAAGAGGGGTTGCCTGAAAGAAATTATTTCAAAACGGAACAGGAAGCTGCTGCAATTTATAATCCTTTAAAAAACTATTATCGTCCTGATGCTCCTCAGCGAAAGGATAACATTGTTATTATCATTCTCGAAAGCTTTAGCGCCGAACATTCTGCATTTCTCAACCCGGGGCTATATCCACCTCATTCAAAAGGGTTTACACCATTTCTTGATTCTTTAATGAAGCAAGGCTTAACCCTCAGGGCTTATGCCAATGGCAAACGGTCTATTGAAGGTATCCCCGCCATAGTAGCCGGAATACCGCATTTGTTTCCGGTCGAATTTATAAACTCCCCCTACTCGTCAAACAAAATTTTGGCTTTGCCGCAATTATTAAAGAAAAGAGGCTATAGTTCAGTTTTTTATCACGGA
>DDBO01000196.1 GCA_002332755.1 Bacteroidales bacterium UBA2030
CAAATGTAATGCTGAAATGGTTGTGTATTATGGGCAGCATATAATATACCGTAAAATGTGTTATGGCTGCTATGACTGATGCTTTGAAAGGTATAGTGGCAGGAATGTCCCGATAGAATATACCGAGTAAAATGGGTATAAAAATGATGGAGAAATAGGCATACACACCGTTTTGGGCTAAAATAGCTACACTAAGTTTAGGGTGTAATAGCTGATCCCTAGCCATAAAAAATGAAATTACTGCCATTAAAATGATTACCAGGCGATTAATGTACATTTGATGCTTTTCAATCTGAGGCAACTTTTTTCCACTCAGGGGTTTAATGATATCATTATAGATGGAGCTACTCAGCGATTGAATTAGTCCTTCCAGAGTGGAAAGCCCAGCAGAAATCAAACCCATGATGACCAGCAACCCCACTGCAATAGGCAGAATTCCTCCTGAAAATACTTTCACAACATATACTGGAATGATGCTGTCGTTAGTCAACTTTTTCCCATTGTAGATCAAGTCGGGGAATTCTACACGGGCAAATAGTCCCGTAACGACCACAGAAAAGAAAAGCAATTGAATGATTATAGCCGTCCATAGAAATTTATTAACATCGGTTTCTTCTTTCAAGAGTAAAGATTTGGTAATAATATGAGGCTGACATACAACTGCTATTCCAATGATAATTTGGGCGAATGCAATTTCGAAAAAGTCTCTGAAAAGAGGACTATTGGGATTGGTGGCTTTGACCAACATTGGGTCGGCCAAAGCCAGTTTATTCATAAACGTTCCCCAGCCATCCTTCAGATAGGAAATACCAGATCCAAGTAATATCAGAGCTACAATGACCATGATTACGGCCTGGACCATATTGGTGTAAACCATGGAGTTAGCTCCACCGAACATCATATATCCAAAAACGAATATCACCACGACCAAAAGTGTGGATATTTCATTTGTATTTAGGGCGCTGGCAACAACTTTGGTAATGGCTACCAGTATTAGAACAATAAAGGTAAGCAATAAAACGGACAGGAATGCTATAAAAAGAGAATAGGGTTTACTTCCGTACCGAGCGCCAATCCAGCTGGCTAGGGATACTGCTTTCACCGTTTGCCCGTATTTTCTGAAACGTTTACTTAGTATATATAGTGAGGCCACAGAAGCTAGTGGAAAGAATAGCCCGAATGACAGTACTCCACTGATACCATAATTGGCTATTAATCCCGGATTTATGACAAAGGTAGCGGCGCTGGTCATTGCAGCGGCAAGCGACAAACCCACAAAATAGGGTGAGAAATTAATGCTGCCTAAGGCATAATCCTGCATGCTTCGCGTGCGCATGGCACCTCTTATTACAAAAAACAAAATAAAGGCCGCATACATGAGGAGCAATATCCATGTTGCTGTAACCTGATAACTGGTAGCCATATATTTAATGCTTAAAATTCAATAATGATATTTAAATAGTAATTCCACCATCTACACTTAAGGTGGCCCCATTAATATAAGCCGCATCGTCACTGGCAAGAAAGAGGTAGGCTGCGGCAATTTCTTCTGGTTTGCCTAATCGACCAACCGGTACTTTGGCTTCCATGGCCTTCAGAATGTCTTCAGGCATTTTTTTTACCATTTCGGTTGCTATAAATCCCGGTGCAACAGCATTAACAGTGACACCTTTACGGCCTAATTCTTTGGCAAGAGTTTTGGTCATCCCAATAAGCCCTGCTTTCGTAGCTACATAATTGGTTTGTCCAAAATTACCATACAGTGCTACCACGCTGCTTGTGTTAATGATGCGGCCATAACCTTTTTCTACCATATAATTGCTTATACATTTGGTGCAGTTAAATACGCCTGTGAGGTTTACATCAATCACTTCCTGCCATTGCTGAGGCGTCATCTTTTTTAATGTAGCATCACGGGTGATGCCAGCATTATTTATCAAAATATCAATTTTTTGAAATTGATCGATAGCTACTTTGGCTGCATAGTCAACTTCTTCATAATTCGCTGTATTAACGCGGAAAAACGCTGCTTGTCCGCCTGAATTTTTTATTTCTTCAACCGTCTTTAATCCATTTTCTTCATTCAAATCCCAAATGATGACGGTGGCTCCTTCTTTTGCAAAAAGGAAGGATGCAGCTTTTCCAATTCCATCGGCGCCGCCGGTAATAATGGCTACTTTATTTTCCAGCTTTTTCATAAAGTTGATTTTTTAAGGATTTATGGATAATCAGATGTTTTCGACGATGAGAGAAGTGCCTTGGCCTCCACCAATACATAGTGTAGCAAGACCTGTAGAAACATTTCGCCTTTTCATTTCAAAAATTAAGGTGGTGAGGATGCGTGCACCGGATGCTCCAATAGGATGCCCCAGCGCAATGGCGCCCCCATTGACGTTTACTTTCTCCGGATCGAGTTCCAGGTCGCGAATTACGGCAATGGATTGGGCAGCAAATGCCTCATTGGCTTCAACCAGATCAATATCGCGGATAGTCATTCCAGCACGCTGCAGGGCAATACGTGTAGCCGGAACCGGCCCATAACCCATAATGGCTGGATCGAGCGCAGCATTTGCATAAGAAACAATTTTTACCAAGGGCTTCAGTCCCAAGGCTTGGGCTTTCTCTGCCGACATCACTATTAACATTGCAGCACCATCATTTATCCCTGATGCATTGCCTGCCGTTACTGTACCATCCTGTTTAAAAGCAGGTTTAAGTTTGGCAAGCTTTTCCAGGGTCACGTCTTCGCGAATGAATTCGTCCTGGTTGAAAATAATAGGTTCTTTTTTCCCCTGGGAAATTTCAATACTAACAATTTCATCGTCAAATTTTCCTTCCCTTCTTGCCCGGGCAGCCTTCATTTGGCTTTGCATTGCAAAGACATCTTGTTCTTCGCGAGAGATGCCCCAGCGTTGTGCTATATTCTCGGCCGTTATACCCATGTGATATTGGTTAAACACATCAGTAAGGCCGTCATAAATCATACTGTCAATTATCTGGCCATGCCCCATGCGGTATCCATTACGAGCCTTCATCAAGAGGTAAGGAGCATTGGTCATGCTTTCTGTTCCTCCGGCCAGCACTGCTTCAGCATCCCCTAATAAAATGAACTGAGCTGCCATTGAAACGGCCCTTAAACCCGAGCCACACAGCTTGTTTATGGTCATTGCGGGTTTTGTATCAGGAATCCCTGCCACAATGGCTATTTGTCGTCCAATGTTTTGCCCTAATCCTGCTGATAATATATTTCCTATGATAGCCTCGTCTATTTCTTTTGGATCGATGCCTGCACGCCGTATAGCCTCCCGCGCTGCGGCTATACCCAGGTCGACTGCACTAAGCGTCGAAAGGCTACCACTGAAATTTCCAATTGCTGTGCGAGCCGCCGACACAATTACTACTTCCTTCATAACTTTTTGATTTTGTTTTAATCGCCAACAAAGAAAAATCCGGTCGGGGATTTAAATCAACCCGGCCGGATTTTTGTAGGTGTTGACTCAGGAATCTATTTTAATTCAAATTAATCTTAATCACCTGTAAATAAGGCATGAAATTAGATTACTTGAGAGGTTGACTTTGATTTGGCTTTAGGGAGCCATCACTTTTCCGATAAACAATAGGGTATTGGTGCTCTGCTCACGAATGGCAAATAGGAAAGGTTTGTCAACAGCAAGAAAATCGGGAACACTGGTCAGTTCAATTCCGATGGTGGTAACCGCTGCAGCCTCGGTGCCCTCTTCGTTCACATCAACGAAAGTATTCTGTTTCACAAAACTTACAAAGATATTTTCATCAGAAATACCACTCAGGTCGGCCAGTGAGGGATCGAAGGCATCTTGCATTCCCAGAGCCTGCAATTGATCGTTAAGAATTTTTTCATAAGAAAACGAAAATTTGGGAAGCATAATTAACTGGTCGGACGCTTGCGT
Source organism: Bacteroidales bacterium UBA2030 (assembly GCA_002332755.1). Lineage (GTDB taxonomy): Bacteria > Bacteroidota > Bacteroidia > Bacteroidales > TTA-H9 > UBA2030. The sequence continues at coordinate 3,930 of DDBO01000196.1, forward strand.
TTTATCGAGCCCTGAGGTTATTTGATTCCATAACTCTGACGTGAAAGACTCGATAAAGGGGGTAATTATGCCATTCGGAATAATAATGTCCATTACAAAATTGCCTCGTCCGTAGGGAAGTTCAAGAGCTTGATAATTTTCACCCGAGATTATTTTTACAGGAAACTCTCCTTGCATAAAAAGTACTTCTTTACTGCTACCATCGTCGAGTGTGAAAAGTCCTGCAGCAGTCTTGCCCTTATCGAATTTATAAGTCCATTGTCCTTTAAAATAAAGGGCATTCATCAAAAACATCACCGCATCGGGAGATATTTCATTAAGAACTTTAGGAATTTTTCCATAAGTATTGTCAGAAGCCCACTGGTTAATAGTGGATGGCGCTGCCTGGCTACGGAAGTCAAGGGCCTGGATATGCGCTCCAAAATCGTTTTGAAGCGTTTGAATAAACGGCGTTTTTACATGAAAGGGTTGATGATAAAAAACAGCATTGGCAATGGCCAATTTTACATCGGGATCGGCTGCGAGGAGCTGAGCAGTTAACTGTTTATATACCTCATTGATTTCGGTGGGTGTAAGGCCCGGAAAACCCAGCATGTTGGCTATTTGGTCGTATGTAGTGCTGCTACATCCGTTTAAAAGCATGGTTAACGCAGCTGAGGCACTATAAGGCGAAAGCATAAGGTTATTAACATCAGCCACTGCAGTTTCCTTAAACAGACGGATACCAAAATCGTTGCCTGAATTAATGACCTCACTGGCTTTTGTGGGCAGGTTAAATTTTACAGGTTTTACCTCGTCTTTTGAACAGGAACTAATTCCTAAAACAATGATTATTAAGGTGCTGAATAGGAACTTGATATTTTTCATGGCTGTTTGATTGATGTTTAAATTACTCAAAAATTGGGCCATGGTTATAAATAAGTGTTAGGTTCAACCTTTTTACGAATTATTTTTGCGGAATAAATGATCCATAGATGAAAGTTTACAAATTTGGCGGAGCCTCGGTTAAGGATGCTGCAGGAGTCAGTAATTTGTATGAAATAGTATCCTCTCTCAACGATCGTCCTCTGGTGGTGGTAGTTTCGGCTATGGGTAAAACCACCAATGCATTGGAAAAGGTACTTCACCTGGCGAAAGATGCCAAAATGCAGGAAACTTACCAAGCTCTTGAATTGGTTTTTGAGATGCACCGACGCATTTGTTATGGGCTTTTTAGGCAGAACCATGCGATTTTTGAAAGACTGGCTGCTATTGAGGCTGAAATGAAATTCGTTGTTGAACAAATTCCCGGCTTACCCTATAATCAGGCCTACGACAGTCTTGTGGGCTATGGAGAATTGATTTCTACTTACATAGTGAGCGCTTATTTTCAAGAAAAAGGATTGAAACATCAATGGCTCGATGCCCGGCAGTATATCATTACGGATTCTTCGTGGCGTATGGCTATGGTGAATATGGAAGAAACCCGAAGCAGAATTTCTAAACTGGGTATGAACAAAAACGATATTGTGCTTACACAGGGTTTTATAGGCAGCAATAACGAGGGACATATGACTACCCTTGGCCGTGAGGGTAGCGACTATTCGGCTGCACTTTTTGCCTGGGCGCTTGGTGCTCAAAGCCTTACCTTATGGAAAGACGTTCCCGGTGTCATGAGCGCAGATCCGGCAGTTTATTCTGATGCAGAAGTTTTTTCATTTGTTCCTTATCGTGAAGCCGTAGAGCTTACCTATTACGGAGCCTCCGTAATTCACCCCAAAACCATTAAACCTTTGGAAAATGCAGGAATCCCATTATTGGTGAAATCGTTTAAAGAACCCATGCTTCCCGGCACTCTCATTGCTGCAGGTGATACCACCGTGCCGGCCGTTCCTTCTCGCATTCGAAAAACCAACCAGGTACTCATTACTTTAAAACCTAACGACCTTTCTTTTGTTTCGGAAAGCATGATGGCGGCTGTTCTTCAAGAGTTTCACACTACAGGTATTCGCATTCATCTCATGCAAAATTCAGCTCTCAGCCTTTCGGTTTGTATAGATTATGACCCGGTAAGGGTTGAGCCTCTCTTACATTCTCTCTCTCAGCGTTTCAGGCTTAAATACAATTCGGGGCTTACCCTGCTTACTATTCGCCATTATTTACACCAGCCGGATATTCTTGCAAAGGAAACCAAACATCGGAAGATCCTTCTCGAACAACGCAGCCGTAGTACCGCACAATATGTTTTTGGTGAATAAATTAACAGATTAATTTTTGGGATATGTGTAGAACTTTTTTTGTATGGATGTTTATCGTTCTTGCTGGATTAAACCTCCAGGCAAGCTCTATTCGCGAGCGCATAAATCTCGACCGCGACTGGCGTTTTCACCTGGGCCATGCTGCTAATCCTGAAAAAGATTTTAATTTCAGCCTGGTTAGCATTTTTGCCAAAACGGGTAAGGCTGAAGGTACTGCCATAGATCCTCGTTTCGACGATAGCCATTGGCAAAAGGTGAACCTTCCCCATGATTGGGCGGTCGAATTACCCTTTGTAAATCATCCTTCCTTCGATGTTATGAGTCACGGATATAAACCTGTGGGCGGTTTTTTCCCCGAAAGCAGCATAGGATGGTACAGAAAATCATTTAATCTTGATCCTCAGGATTCCCTCAAAAGAATAACTATTAATTTCGACGGAGTATTTCGCGACGCCCGCTTTTGGCTTAATGGTTTTTATCTTGGTCGCAACGAGAGTGGTTATATTGGAGTAGAATACGATGTAAGCGATTATGTTTATTATGACCGCCCCAATGTGTTGGTAGTCAGGGTTGATGCCACCCAATACGAAGGCTGGTTCTATGAGGGTGCCGGCATATACCGACATGTATGGCTCAATAAATTCCATCCCATACATATTCCGGAGGGAGGAACATTCATTTATTCTTCGTTTAATGGGAACAATGCAGACTTAAATTGGGAAACTCAGGTGCTAAACCAGAGCAGTGGAGCCAAAGAGGTTGTTCTGCACACCAGACTTCTGACGCGAGAAGGTAATACCATAGCTGAAAAACGAAATCCAGTGGGTATAATACCACAGGGAAGAAGTCTTTTGATTAAAGACCGAATAAGGATAAAAGCCCCCAGACGTTGGAGTTTGGAAGATCCTTATTTATACCGTGTAATTCAGGAGGTAATAGTAGATGGAAGAATCGTCGATCGAAGGACGATCCGAACCGGTTTTCGAACCCTTGAGTGGTCGGCCGATAGAGGATTTTTGCTTAACGGTAAGGCTGTAAAAATAAAAGGTGTCAACATGCATCAGGATCATGCCGGGGTAGGAGTGGCCCTGCCCGATGGTTTGATTTCCTACAGGGTTCATCTCATCAAGCGCATGGGAGCCAATGCCTGGCGAACATCCCACAATCCGCCCGCCCCTGAATTGCTGGATATATGCGATAGTCTGGGTGTTTTGGTACTCGACGAAACCCGCTTACTCAACAGTAGCCCTGAATACCTGGATCAATTCAGAAGAATGATTTTACGCGACCGCAACCATCCTTCTGTAATTCTGTGGTCAATTGGTAATGAAGAAGGTTGGGTACAGACAACACCTACAGGTAAAAAGATTGCAACTACGCTGCTGGCGCTTCAGCATTCTCTCGATCCCACACGCACCTCAACTTATGCTGCCGACTTACCTAATGTTTTCAAAGGGATAAACGAAATTATTCCCATCCGGTCATTCAATTACCGCGAAAAACATATGGAAGCTTATCACCGCGATCACCCCAATCAGCCTATTCTGGGAACGGAAATGGGTAGTACGGTAACCACCCGGGGCATTTATGTTACTGATTCTGTTAACTGCTACCTGCCCGACCACGACCTTACCGCACCCTGGTGGGCATCCAGAGCTGAAGAATGGTGGCCAATTGCGGCAGAAAACGATTGGATGGCAGGTGGCTTCATATGGACAGGTCTCGATTACAGAGGTGAACCTACGCCTTTCCATTGGCCCAATATCTCGTCTCATTTCGGTGTTATGGACCTGTGCGGCTTTCCCAAGAATCTCTATTACTATTACCAATCGTGGTGGAACGAAGGTTCGGATGTACTTCATATCTCCCCTCACTGGAATTGGCCGTTGCATCAATGGAATAAAAACGAGGTGGAGGTATGGATTAATACCAATGCGGATAGTGTAAAATTAAAACTCAATGGTAAAGATCTGGGAACAAGTAAGATAGAGCCCAATCGTCATTTGCGTCGCAAAGTGCCTTATGAACCTGGTACCTTAGAAGCCATTGGTTATCGCCAAGGAAGGGAAATTAGACGAAAAGTAGAGACAACTGGACCTGCTTTCGAATTGGTGGTTATCCCCCATAAAACCACTGCATTGGCTGATGGAAAAGATATTGTGGTTATGAATATTCATGCCATCGACTCTGGAGGAAGAATAGTCCCTATAGCCAATAATAAGGTGCAATTTAGGATTAGTGGCCCGGGCCGCATAATTGGCGTAGGCAATGGAGATCCTTCTTCGCATGAACCTGATAAATGCCAGGAGGGAAAATGGCAACGCTCGCTTTTTAATGGTTGGTGCCAGGTAATTGTAGAAATGGGCGATGAGCCCGGCGTTATAAAGTTTGATGCTCTCTCCGAAGGCTTATGGCCCGGAGGCACAGAAATCCACACCGTTGATCCAAAAACAGGGGGGAGTTTGCCCGCTCCTGTTAAGGTGACTGGTACTAATAAATTGAATTCTGAACCTTTTATGAATGGGGCAGATATAAGTTTCTTACCCCAGCTTGAAGAGGAAGGCATTAAATTCTATGATTAC
>DDBO01000203.1 GCA_002332755.1 Bacteroidales bacterium UBA2030
AAATCAATGTGCCAAGAATGATAATTGAGACAACCACAACAGATATGAATACCATAATTTTATAACGGCTGGCATACATGGCCTTATAGATGTTTCTGGCTTCGGCCATAAAACGGGAGAGTTTCAGTATATTAAAAATTCTCAGGATTCGGATTACCCGAATGACCATTAAAAAATGAGCATCAGGATAAATAAGGGAGAGATACGTTGGTAAAACAGATATTAAATCGATGAATCCCCAAAAACTCTTGATATAATTGAAACGAACAGGAACCGCCCAAATGCGGAGCAAATATTCAACAGTAAAAATGACTGTAAATCCCCACTCCACAAATTTCAACCTTTCATCCACACCAGGAATGCTTAGAACCATGGCAACAACAACGCTAAGCAAAATAGTCCAAGTAAGAATGATATCAAACCATTTACCGGCAGGGGTTTGGGTTCCAAAGATGATGATAAATATTTTCCTACGCAGCCTGTTTAAATTCATGATTATCAAACAATTCGTTTAATCATTTTAAGTTTGTGGGTATAACGAAGACTTTCACGGTTGAATATTCCCTGATGGTCGAAAGCATCTATGCGCACTTTTCCTGAAGCATGAATGATATGTCCATCCCCATTTAAAATCCCGACGTGAATAATTCTTCCGTCTGGGTTTTCGAAGAAAGCCAGATCTGCTTCACGTGCCTCCACAGCAAACGGAATATCTATTCCCAGTTCAGCCTGCTGCCATGCATCGCGCGGCAATGATATACCCGCTGAACGATAAACTAATTGCACAAACCCTGAACAATCTACGCCCAGTGGAGTACGGCCTCCCCATAAGTATGGGGCATTCAACCATTTCCGGGCAGCAGCCATTATAAAATCAGATTCTCGCCGTGGAATATATTCATTGATCTCACCTCTGTAACGGTAATATTTTCCTGCCACCATAAGGAGGCCTGGTTCCAAGAGTTCTACCAGAGCTCCAAAAGTTATCCAATTGCTTTCACCCGTTGATTCATCAGAAATGAAGGTTATGAGGTCCTGACAAACAGCTAATTTCCCTTTTTTTTCTTCATCGTTACACGGAACAAGTTGGAGTTCATCAACCCATCCTGTGTAAGAATCGAGCGTACTGCGCACCAACACCCAACCGTAGTTTTTATCTAATATTTCCACCCTTTCACCCAAAAGCAGCTGGCTTACCATTTCGCTTCGGTGTGAGGGCTCGGCCCTCATGGCTGCTGAAGTTATCCGGCATACATACTCAGCCATAAATATGAATTTTAATAGATTTTAAAACCAACGATTAATTTTTGATAAACTTAAGAAAAACATTGTCTCCTGACACTTCAATTTTGATGAGATAAACTCCGGGCTTAAGCATTTCCACGTTGAAACATTCACTCAGGGGATTATGCCATAAACCTTGAAGCACCAACCGTCCGCTAACATCGTAAATAGAAATATTTACAGGTTTGGTAATAGAATTATTACCAATACTGCCCGCCAACGAGAAAGCAGTTTTAACCGGATTGGGGACAATTTGAAGCTGAGACCTGACATAATCTCTCTCATCGATAGCAAGAGGAGTGCCTTCGAGGACGGTGACGCCAGTATTTAAAGGATCGAGGAAAGGGCTAAGACGAAGCGTATCAGCCTCGCCATTGCCATCCCAATGATAAGAAAACTTGCCAAAATAATCGGGCTGATTCAGGCTGGCGGAGTCGCAAGAAGCCTGGCCTCCGGTCAGGGTTCCCACAATGAGGCCATCGGAATTGAAGAGCGGAGATCCGGAGGAGCCCCCTTCAGTCACTCCATGTCCGTTAGCAGTTGCTGACCATACTACTTTCCAGTGGGTGCCTGGAGTTGCTTCCCAATTAGATGATACTACAGGCGAAGTGAAAGTTGAAATCTTTTTTAAATCACCCTGAGGATGATGAATACATACGCCCTGTCGGGCCCCTTCATTAATACGCGACCAGCCAGCAAAGTATGCACGGGCTCCTGCGGGGATGCCTTGCATTAGAGTCAATAAATAAAAATCGCTGCCTAAATTGCCATTCGACAAATCGGATGCTGCCTTTTTCCTGCCCCCAATGGTTAGTTTTTTCTCGGGTTCAACTATAGGATTAGGACAATCCTCAGATTCGTAATTGAAAAAAAACTGCCATTGTGCCACATTTTCCTGGCTTGCTCCCTTTCCGCAATGGTTGGCTGTAAGAATGTAGGGAGTTTTATCGCGGGCAGTATTGTTTACGAGTACCCCTGTACACCAGTATACCGACTGCTGGTTGCGTACCAGAATCCTCACCACTGCATCGCGCTGATCTTTCCAGGCATCCCCTTCCTGACAATTAACATTCACTTCACATGCACCCGAGCCACCAATTTCGGTGTTTTCGGGATATAAAACCACTCCCACGCCTGATAATTCCAACTTCACTTTGTTTTTGAGATTTTCGGGCAATTCCCAGATCAATCTCACATCATCGCCTTCGATAAAAGGAAGGCTAAAAGCGCCCCCCTCAGGTATCTCCGTATTGAACCGGGTCGGGGCTTCCGAAGTTGCGGTTTCATAGAGCAGATTTACGCCTTTCGGAAGGCAAAGGTCTTTAAAATACAATATCATGCCTTTGGAACCCGGAACATTCAAATGTACACTCGAGTAAAGCACTCCTTTCCTGATTTCTGAATCAGCAAAAAGGGTCAAATCAATCGATGTATCATAGACTTTTCCTACTGGCGAAATAAGGGGATACCATGAATTCTTAGAATCTTCTTTAGTTAAAAAACCATCCGGCAATTGAATTTTCACTACTCCCTTGCCTGGTTTGGAGGTCTGGGAAGAATCATGAACACTTATGTTTTGAGCTAAAAGCCAAGCAGGTAAAAGAGAAACAAGCAAACTTAAAAACGAAACATTTCTAAATATCTTTCTCATGGGTTGTATGAAATGGAATTTTTTCACAAACCTAATAATTTCCAAAAAATCGGGTGATGGGGAAACGCGATCCTTCGTTTTCGTTTTGGAACTAAAATTTTTCAAACTGAAAATAATGAGGAATTACCTTAGCATTAATAAAACATAACAAATTTTATATCAATAGTTTGAAACAAAATCCATAACAATTAAAAAATGGCATAATCTTTTAGTAACTTTGAAAAAATCATATTGTAATATGAAAAAGATTCTACTATCATTCACTTTATTAGTTGCAATACTTTCTGGTTGTAATAAAAGCAATGACAGCCCAGAAACGCCTAAAACAATTTATGATCTTAAGGTTAATCCTTCGTTTTTATTTGAAACCGACCAACAGGTAGGCATTGAATTAAAAGCATTGGCCAATGATGATTTACCGTTAAAAGGGGTTGTTTTCACATTGTATGATGATTATCCCGAAAACGGAGGCAGACAACTCATCAGTGGGGTTACTGATGAAAATGGTGCCTTCAGTGTTGACTACAAATTTCCGGCAATTCTTCAAAAAGTTTTAGTAACAACCAATTACATAGGATTACCTCATGATACATTGGTTAACTTAACCAATGGTAAACTAAAACTTACTCTGGGAGGAAAACAATTAGGCATTACCAAATCATCAGGTGCCGAAGTATTCAAATCTTCCTTAATCAACTTTTATTACATGGGGACGTTTAACAATCAGGGAAAACCAAACTACTTATTACCACAAAACTATACTGTATCTCCCCAACTACTTCAAGATCTTAACAACTCATTTCCCGAAAGCGTACCCATTAATCAGCAATATCTTAATCTCAACAACGAATACGATTTCAAATTGACTGCCTATTCGGATGTTTGGGTTGTATTTGTAAGCGAAGGTGCAGGATATAAGAACACATTAGGATATTATAAATACAATCTCAACAATCCTCCCACCTCCCCTGCTCAGATTGACAGTGGAATGATTATTTTCCCCAATGTATCATTTTCGGGTAGCGGCGGGCAGCTTCAAACCGGGAATCAGGTATATCTTGGACGTTTTCCGGCAAATACAGGAATTGGATTTTTCTTAATTGCCAACGGTTTCTCCAATGGCAATGTAGGAATGGGCAACGGAATTTATTATACAAATTACAATTTCAATCCTGAATCTACCCCTGCCAAAAAGAAACACTCCATCACACTGATTGACCCTGCCCGTGACATTTTTCTGATGGGTTTTGAAGACCTCAATCGAGATGGCTGGAGTGACAATGATTTCAACGACGCTCTATTTTTTGTGGTTGCCAATCCTATAGAAAATGTGGTTACCACCAATTACCCCATTCCTTCTTACGTAGGAACCGATAATGACGGCGACGGCATTCCCAACAATGTTGATGAATATCCCTCTGATCCCGCCCGGGCTTTCAATAATTATTACCCCGCAAAAAATTCTTTTGCAACCTTGGCATTCGAAGACATGTGGCCCTACAAAGCCGACTACGACTTCAACGATATGATTATCGACTATCAGTTAAACCAAATCACCAACGGCAACAATAAAGTAGTCGAAATCCAGTCGACGTGGGTATTGAGAGCCATGGGAGCATCCTATCGCAACGGTTTCGGATTTCAATTGGGTGTTGCCCCGAATACAATTGCCAGTGTTACTGGCCAACACCTTACGGAAGGGTTAATTAATTTAAATGCAAACGGCACAGAGGCTGGACAAAACAAAGCCGTCATTATGGTATTTGATGATGGTTTTAAGGTTTTACCCAGTGGATCACCCGGCTTTACCGGAGTAAACACCAGTCCCGGTCAATCATTTGTGACACCCGACACACTGAGGGTTAAAGTAACTTTTACTCAACCCCAAACCTTGGCTCAGGTAGGAATTCCTCCTTTCAATCCCTTCATCTTCATTAATAAAAACAGGGGAAGAGAAGTTCACCTGAGCAATCAGCCCCCAACCTCTCTGGCCGATGCTACACTTTTTAATACCTATGATGACACCAGTAACCCCTCTTCCAACAGATATTACCGGACACAAAACAATCTACCCTGGGGAATAAATATTGTGAACAAATTTGCCTATCCTTTCGAGAAAACTCCAGTTACCGATGCCCACCTGAAATTTGCCCCTTGGGCAGAAAGTAGCGGTGCTGAATATCCCGACTGGTATCTCGATAAAAACGGATATCGGAATTATTCCAAGATTTATACGGAGAGCAAATAAAAGAAACCTTACCCAATACCCCGTTTTGTGCGGGGTATTTTATTATAACTATTATGCAAGCTTTATGTGATTAATGCAAAAGCACAAGTTTTTCTCAGATAAAAAAGAGAGGCGGGGCTCCCACCCGGCCTCTCAAACAGTTTAGAGTGAACAAATTAACCTACTAACCAGAATTTATCCTAAACAATAACCAACACCCTTAAAGGTTTTTATTAAATCGCTTCCCAATTTTTCGCGTAATTTCCTTACGTGCACATCGATAGTACGGTCGCCGGCAGGAGCATCCACACCCCAAACAGCATCAAAAATCTCTTCACGCGAAAAAACCCGGCCTGGCTTTGTTGCCAGAAACTGAAGCAATTCAAATTCTTTCTTCGATAAGGTAATTTCTTCCTGCCCTTTTTGGACAATAAACCTTTCGGTGTCGATAATCAGACCAGCCACGGGAATACTATCAGGATTAGGTTTAGCCTCACGAATTTTTCTCTTTAAAAGTGCTTTCACACGACT
>DDBO01000182.1 GCA_002332755.1 Bacteroidales bacterium UBA2030
ATGGGTTTTTCTGGAGTTTTACAATGCAAAACGCATTGGTCGCAGATAGAAAGTTCTCCTCTGAGGCGCTTTTTCACCAGATCGTCGAGTCGGTCGTGGAGGGTAGGAATGCTGATATGGTTGAGGACATCGGCAGCAAATGCATACATTAACAAAAGACGCGCATTACTAATATCTATTCCCCGGGCACGCAGGTAAAACAACGCATCGGCATCCAGTTGTCCCACCGTGGCTCCATGACTACATTTAACATCATCGGCATAAATTTCAAGAAAAGGCTTGGTATTTATTACAGCCTTATCGGTAAGAAGAATATTTCGGTTGCTCTGATAAGCAGCTGTACGTTGCGCATCAGGCTTCACGTGGATATGCCCGTTGAATACCCCCCGTGCATAATCATCCAAAATCCCCTTATAGAGCTGATTGCTCTGGCAGTCGGAGGCAGCATGCGTTACAGAAACAATATTATCTGATTGCTGTTTTTTATCCATCAGGAAAAGCCCGTAATGGTTGGCTTCGGCATGAGGTTGCAGAAGTTGGTTATAGATTTCATTGCGTATAAGTCCCCCATGCAGACAAATTCCATAAGTATTTAGTGAACTGCCCCCCTGCTGGTTAATAAAAGTCTTGTTGAGTATTACGCTATCATCATTGATATTCTGCATTTTGTAATATTCAACCTGGGAATCTCTGCCGATAAACACTTCTGTAACACTGTTGGTGAATCCGGCAGTATGATTGTGCGAGTCGTCGCAATGCACAAGCTTTACACTACTTCCCTTTCCCACAATAATGAGATGGCGAGTCTGCATGAATAGTGGGGAAGCATGATTCACCACATTCACCATCTGAATGGGCTTTTCGAGGTGAACTCCATCGGGTACATAGATGAAAAAGCCATCAGAAGCAAATGCAGCATTAAGAGCAGCAAAATAATCGTTAAGATTGGCGGCATTGCCAATCCAGGCATCTACTATCTCAGGGGCTTCGCGCATAGCCCGACTCAGACTGCCTATGATAGTCCCGTTGGGAAGAATTCGCAAGGGAGCGTTTTTGTAGGTATACCAACCATTATACATAGTAATGAGCCAGGTATCCAGCCCGTAAACTTCACAGGCGAAGAATGACTCGACATTCACTGGCATTTCACTCGGTTGGATATTGTATTGCCAACTTGTGTCGAAGTATTTCTCGAGGTCGGTATAGCGGTATGCTTCCAGATAAGTTCCGGGGACAGGTTGCTCAGGCAATTTAGCCAGCGCCGTTTTTCTCAATGCGGCCATACCCGGACTATCACCAGTGGTAATAATCCCTGCTTCCTGCTTTGCCTTTTCGATCCAGAAAGCTGCATCATTCAGACGCTGAGATATAACATTCATAGCCGATTTCCCTTAGTTAAGTTTGAGTTCTCGTTTAATCCATTCGTAACCCTTTTCTTCGAGCTCGATAGCCAGTTCTTTGCGTCCTGATTTTACAATGCGCCCATCAAACATAATATGCACAAAGTCAGGCACGATATAGTCGAGTAAGCGCTGATAGTGAGTAATTACCAGAAAGGCATTATCCGGCCGACGCAGTTTATTCACCCCGTGAGCTACCACACGGAGGGCATCGATATCGAGACCACTGTCAGTCTCATCGAGGATGGCAAAAATGGGTTCAAGCATAGCCATCTGAAAAATTTCATTTTTTTTCTTTTCGCCTCCGCTAAATCCCACATTAACACTCCGGTTAGTCAGCTTAGAATGAATATCCACCAATTCCTTTTTCTCCTCCATGCGGGCAAGAAAATCAGAAGCAGATATGGGCTCAAGGCCTTTATATTTTCTGATGTCGTTAATCGCAGTACGCATGAAATTGGCCATACTTACCCCGGGGATTTCCACGGGATATTGAAAGCTCAGAAAGATGCCTTCGCGGGCACGCTGCTCCACTGGCATTTCCAGGAGATTCATGCCTTTATAAATGATTTCCCCTTCGGTAACCTCGTAATCCTCTTTGCCTGCTATTACCGAAGCCAGCGTACTCTTACCGGTACCATTAGGGCCCATGATGGCATGTACTTCTCCTTCATTGATGGTAAGATTAATGCCTTTTATAATTTCTTTTCCCTGAATACTTACATGTAAATTCTTGATTTGCAAAAGCATAGTAATAATATTATAAATTGTGAAAACAAATTAGCCTACACTACCTTCGAGGCTTATGGCCAATAACTTCTGTGCCTCAGCGGCAAACTCAAGGGGCAGTTGTTTCAATACCTCCCGGGCATAGCCGTTAACAATCAGTCCAATGGCCGATTCCTTGTCGATGCCTCGTTGTTGACAATAAAATAATTGGTCATCAGAGATTTTCGAGGTAGTGGCCTCGTGCTCCACTACCGAAGAATGATTTTCCGACTGGATGTAGGGGAAGGTATGGGCTCCGCATTTGTCACCGAGCAGCAAAGAATCGCATTGGCTGAAATTGCGCGAATTTTCAGCCTTTTTGGTAATCTTCACCAGTCCCCTGTAACTGTTGTTGCTGTGTCCGGCCGAAATACCTTTTGATATTATCGTACTCTTGGTATTGCGGCCAAGATGAATCATTTTAGTCCCCGTGTCGGCTTGCTGAAAATTATTGGTGACAGCCACGCTGTAGAATTCACCGACAGAATTGTCACCCATAAGAATACAGCTTGGGTATTTCCAGGTAATGGCAGAACCGGTTTCTACCTGGGTCCAGGAAATCTTTGAGTTGGCTCCTTTGCAAATACCCCGTTTGGTGACAAAATTGTAAATGCCACCATTACCATTTTTATCTCCTGGGTACCAATTTTGAACGGTTGAATATTTTACGTGAGCATCTTTAAGGGCCACAATCTCCACCACGGCTGCATGAAGCTGATTTTCATCGCGCATCGGGGCTGTACATCCCTCCATATAACTCACATAGCTGCCTTCGTCGGCAACGATAAGTGTGCGTTCAAACTGCCCCGTGTTGGCAGCATTGATTCGAAAATAGGTTGAAAGCTCAAGGGGACATCTTACCCCTTTGGGGATATATACAAATGACCCATCGCTGAAAACAGCTGAGTTAAGCGCAGCAAAAAAATTATCGCCGGCTGGTACCACACTACCCAAATATTGCTTAACCAAGTCGGGATGCTCGCGAATGGCTTCACTGATGGAGCAAAAGATAATGCCCAGCTTACTAAGGGTTTCCTTAAAAGTTGTCTTTACCGACACGCTGTCCATCACAGCATCAACGGCAACTCCCGTGAGGCGCTTTTGCTCTTCTAGGGGTATTCCCAGCTTCTCAAAAGTCTTCAGCAGTTCAGGGTCAACTTCTTCAAGGCTTTGAGGTGTTTTTTTAACCTTGGGCGCTGCATAGTAAATAATATCCTGATAGTCGATAGGGGGAATTTGCAGGTGTGCCCATTGCGGAAACTTCATCTCCTTCCAGCGACGATAAGCCTTTAGCCTAAACTCGAGCATAAATTCAGGCTCCTGCTTTTTTTCAGAAATATAGCGAATTATATCCTCCGAAAGGCCCTTAGGAGCCAATTCGGTTTCTATCTCCGTAACAAAGCCGTATTTGTATTCCGAACCTGTTACCTCATTTAATATCTCATTGGTTTCGCCTGCCATAGTTCTATTATTAAGATTAAATTTAAACAGGGGCTGCAAAGATAGCAACTAATATTACTTTAGCCTCTGCCTGTTACTCAGAAACAATTTTAATACCCCTTGGGTTCAGGAGTGTACGGGAATAAAAAAAGAAAGAGGTGGTCTCCCGACAACCCCTTTCACATCAAGAATCAATCACCAAAATCAAATTAAACAACCAAAAATCAACCTATCTGAGAGCAGAAAGAGCATTGATATAATTGGCTTCCACAACTTTCCAATTAACAATATTCCAGAAATTTGCAATATACTCAGGACGACGGTTCTGATATTTCAGATAGTAGGCATGTTCCCACACATCGAGGCCAAGAATGGGTATTCCCCGGCATTCTGCCACATCCATCAAAGGATTATCCTGATTGGGAGTGCTCGACACTACCAGATTGCCATCGGTTTTCACCACTAACCAGGCCCAACCACTACCGAAACGGTTTTTGGCAGCATCTGAAAAGTTGTTTTTAAACTCATCTACCGAATTGAATTTCTTAATGATGGCTTCACGCAATTCGCCTGAAGGCTCTCCTCCCCCCTGAGGACTAAGCAATTCCCAGAAAAGACTGTGATTGTAATGACCTCCTCCATTGTTGCGTACTACCATGGGATACCGACTAATGTGGTTAAGCAACTCAACAAATGGCATACTTTCCATCTCAGTCCCCTGAATTGCATTTTTCAGGTTATCGAAATATGCCTTATGATGCTTGGTGTGGTGGATTTCCATGGTCATAGCATCAATGTGGGGCTCAAGGGCACTGTATTCGTAAGGAAGAGAGGGAAAAATCAAATCTTTTGTGGCTGTATGAATCATTTTTATCTCCTTATTTAGATTTTTTCCAGATAAACCAATCTACATCCCGAAAGGTTCAATGTTGCGTAGATTTTTTTTGTTAAGTTTTGGTTAAAAATTCACAACACAGGCCAGACATTCA
>DDBO01000047.1 GCA_002332755.1 Bacteroidales bacterium UBA2030
AAAATCCAAAGCTGATAGGAGAGCCCGTCCCGGCTATGGGACTGGTCATAATTTGTGAGCCCCGATATAACTGGTAATTTATTCCGGGTTCAGAGTTATTCAGCATAAGCTCACTCCCCTGCCCTCCCGTGCAGTAGTTACCATTGTTGGATCCGGATAAAATAAATGCTGTGGGTCTGGGATTAACCAGAATCGTTGCTGACCCTGAAAGAAGACTTCCTGAACAATGAGCATCTGTCACCTCAAGAAGAGTGTAGGTTGTAGGTGTTGAAGTCGAGACTGCCCATTGAATAGACGACGTCCATATTCCACTAAGAGTAAACACCTGGTTACCATCGGTATATGTTAAATTCCATGGGGGAGTCCCGGTAAACTGAACGGTCAGAAGCGAAGATTCCCCTTCACATATCGTATTATCTCCACTAAGAATGGCTGTGGGTAATGGATGAATCTGAATTTCTTTTTGATCGCTAAACATCTGCGTCTGGCAGGGAGCAGCCCCCATGGCTTCCAGCGTTAGAGCTACCCATCCGTTGCTTTTATCTTGAGTACCCGGAGAATATACAGGATTGAGAACACTTGGATTGCTAAATACACCATCGCCACTCGTTGTCCATAACACCGAAGAATAATTACCGGCCGTACCCTCAAGCGTCACAACCTCCCCTGCGCAAATTTCTTCATCCTCTCCGGCATTTGCCACTGGTAAGGGTGAAAGGGTTACTACAAGTGTATCAAATGTCAACTCTCCCAAACAGCGTCCCCTACCTGTAGCCTTCAAAATCAGGAAGATCTGTCCTGCTGCTTTATCGGCCGGGCTAAAGGTATAGTTGGTAGTTAAAGAATTTGTATTTGAGAAACTGCCCGTACCATTGGTTATCCATTCAATTTGTGAATAATTTTGGGCAGAACCATTAAGCTGTATTTGGTTTTCAGAGGCACATACCACTCTATCATTACCCGCTTGTGCTACAGGGCCCTCATTAATATCGAGACGCATGTTGTCAGTCAGTTGGATGTGACTGCATGCCTGCTTTCCCGTGACCTGAAGTGTTAGCGTGACAAAACCATTGAGAAGATCGATAGAACCAGGTGTATATAGTGTGTTGAGAGCTGACGGAGTGCCAAAGGAGCCGTTGCCTGAGGTAAACCAGGAATAAGCGGCAGCGTTAATTGCAGAGGCCTGGGTCAGGAAAGTTGCATTGTGGCAAAGAGAATCGTCAATTCCGGCATTTACCGAGGGCAAAGGATCAATCCATACACGTACAAAGTCTGTTGCGCTATCATTGCTACACAATCCTTCGCCAAACACCTTTATCTTTAAGTCAGCATAACCACTGGCCAAATCCCCGGGACCTGGCTGATAAGTAGTAACCAAAGATCCTGTATTTGAAAAAGCACCATCCCCTATCGTACTCCACTCAACCACCGTGTAATTTGAGGCCAAGGCTGAAAGGCTGGCAACTTCCCCATAACACACATGCACGTCATTTCCCGCATACACCTGGGGTAATGGAAGAATAGTCAATACGAGTTGATCTTCTGCAATTGTGCTTGAACAAACCGAGGTACCATTTCCCCTCAAGGTAAGTGTTACTATTCCGGAAATCTTATCGTTATTACCAGGATAATAAGTCGTAACCGGATCATGAGCATTGCTAAACCATCCATCACCCGACGACATCCAGGTCACACCCGAGCAGTTTACACATTGAGCCTGGGTTTGCAAGGTCGCCGAAGCACAAATTGTAGCATCGGTTCCTGCATTTACCACCGCGACAGGATGAATCTGCAATACTAAAGTATCAGTCACGGTAACATTACTGCATGCAGCATTCCCCGTTACTTGTAAATACAATGCAACCCAACCATTATTGATATCCTGAATGCCGGGAGTATAAACCGGATTCAACAGACTTATATCGTTATACTGTCCATCTCCTGTAGTGCCCCAAACAAGCGATGAAACGTTATTAACCGATGCAGTTGGTGTAAAAGTACCCGAGGCACAAATCAACCCATCCGGGCCTGCATTTGCAGATGGATACCCTGAAATGCTTAACAACAATGAAGAAGATACTGAATCAGTAGCACATCCATAACTACCATATGCAGTAAGGGTAAGATCCACCTGTCCATTCGCAACGTCGAAATTTCCAGGCAAATATGTTGTATTGAGACTATATGGATCTATAAACAATCCATCTCCAGAAGTTTTCCAATGGAATGCAGATGCATGGGTTGCAGTTGCATGGGTCAGGTAGGGTGAACTGGCGCAATTCTCATCTGTACCGCCTGCATTCACTGTAGCCATTGGGACGATAGTAACAATCATATCATCCGTACTTTCCATCATCGCACACTGGGCGCTGCTGCGATAGGCATGAAGTGTCAGAATAACCTGACCAGATTGCCTGTCAGCCTGGCTGGGTGTGTATATAGGATTTAAAATAAACGGGTTACTAAATATTCCACTGCCTGATGTAGTCCATTGTAAATTCGTATAATTCTGAGCAGATGCGTTAAGATAAACCTGATCTCCCTGGCAAATCGTCTGGTTATCACCCGCTTCGATAAAAGGATATTGAATAACATTAACCCAAACACTATCAGCCATATACCAGGCACTGCAAGAACTTGTGCCTGTGGCGAACAAAATCAAATAAACCCCGCCTGCGCTAATATCGCCGGGCCCAGGCGTATACGGTGGGCTTAAGGATGAGGGATTGTCAAACGATCCATCTCCTGTTGTAGTCCAATAAAGAAACTGATATCCCGATGCAGAGGCAACAGGTTGAACATTATTTCCTTCACAAGCTA
>DDBO01000082.1 GCA_002332755.1 Bacteroidales bacterium UBA2030
TTTTTAAAATTGCGCTTGTGCAATGCTTTAAAAACAGCCGGAGCAGGACCATAATGATTCTCATTGCGGTCGAGGTAGATAAGTTCTTTTTTCATTTAAATTTTATTTGCTTGAGGTAGATGAAATTGGATGGGAATGCCTTTTATAGATTTTTGACATAAGCCCTGCGTCGCTTATGCTGCCTTTTTTCGAAAAGCTCCCATTGCCGCTGCACCATCTGATTGTTTTCGAGTTCAACATTACTTTCGGCTTTTGTAATGCCAAAGGCCGTGTATTTTGGGATAAGATCCAAAAATAACAATGCATTGACCCCTTTACCCTGCAAATCAGGTCTGACAGCAGTCAGGTAGAAATCAACGGTATCATTTTTATACATGGCCTTAAGCATATGAATAAACCCGAATGGAAACAATTTGCCTTTTGCTTTTTGCAGAGCTTTGCTCATCGAGGGCATAGTAATGCCAAAGGCTGCCACTTTGTCCTCTTTATCGAGAATTAAGGAAATAAAATCTACCTTAACAAAAGAAAAGTACATTTTGATGTAATAATCAATTTGTTTGGGGGTAAGGGCGACGAATCCATAGAGATCTTTGTAAGCTTCGTTGAGCACTTCAAAAATCTGTGGGGCATATTTTAATAAGTCTTTTTTGCGGGAAAAATTGGCAATTCTAAGGTTGTATCTTTCCAGTGCCAATTGACCGATTCTTTTAAATTTCTCAGGAATGATTCCGGTATTTTTAAATTCGTATTCCACCCAGTCGGCGTCTTTGGTATAACCGGCCTTTTCGGTATGCACTGAATAATAGGGATGGTTGTAATATGTGGCAATGGTTCCTAGTTCATTAAAGCCTTCTACCAGCATGCCTTCTTTATCCATATCCGTAAAACCGAGGGGACCATGAATGGAGTGCATTCCTTTCGACCGAGCCCAATCTTCCACTGTTTTAAAAAGAGCCGCGGAAACTTCTTCATCATCCGTAAAATCGAGCCAGCCAAAACGGGCACTTTTACTATTCCATACCTCATTGGCTTTGTGATTGATAATACCGGCAACCCTTCCAACCGGTTCACCGTTTTTGTAGGCCATCCAAAGTTTGGCCTCGCAAAACTCGAACGCCGGGTTTTTTTTTGAATCGAGGGTACTGACTTCATCGAAGATCAGAGGTGGAACCCAGTAAGGATTGTCTTTATAAAGTCTGAAAGGAAAGGTTACAAACTCACGGATACCCTTTTTGCCACTTACTTCTTCGATTATTACAGGCATACTATTGAGGATTTGGTAATGACCAGTTTTCTAAATATCGTCGTCAGTACGTGTGCTTGAGATAAAAAACTTTAAATAACAACGCCTGCGCTTATGCTGACGGTGTTCGAAATGATTCCAAAGCGACTGTACTGCAAAATTGCTCTCATATTCAAGATTGGTCTCAGCCTTGGTAAAGCCTTTTTGAATAATCGATTTGCCAATTTCGTAAAATAAGGCAGCGCTAACACCTTTGTTTATGAAATCGGGTCTTACTCCAATGAAGTACATATCGGCAGTATGGGTTTTACGATGCTCACCTTTTAATAGCAACCAACGCAATTTAAGTGCACTACCATTGGCTTTCTGAAAAACTTCGGTGTAGGAGGGCATGGTAACTGCAAAGGCAACCACCTTGTCTTGGTTGTCGGTAATAATTGAAACCATGTCCAAATCGATGAGAGGCGCAAATCGGGTAAGATAGAAGTTGCTGATTTCTTTAGTGATAGGTACAAAGCCGTAAATAAGTCCATAGATATTGTTAATGATTTCGAATACCTGGTCGATGTATGGCAGCACCTCAGAAATCTTTCGTATTTTTTTGACCTTCAAATTATACCGACTCATTACGAATTCCGCAGTGCGTTTGACCTTGTCGGGAATTTCGCCAGGGATTTTTACTTCATATTCCACCCAATCGGCATGTTTGCTGTATCCCAAGTCCTCAAGAAATTTACCATAATAGGGATGGTTGTAGCGTTCGATAATCGTTGCTTTCTTATCGAACCCTTCCACCAACACGCCTTCTGGGTCGAAGTCAGTAAATCCGAGAGGTCCATTTATTGCTTCCACCCCATTTTCGATTGCCCAATTCTCTACTGTTTCAATGAGAGCTGAAGCTACTTCAAAATCTTCGATGAAATCCATCCATCCAAAACGAGCGTAATTTTTACCCCATTTATAAAAAAAATCGGGGTTGATGATACCTGCAATACGACCTACAATTTTCCCATCACGATAGGCTAGCCAAAGTGCAGTTTTACAGTCTTTTGCTGCAGGATTTTTACTGGGCACCAGCGTTTTTATTTCCTGGCTTTCTATTACAGGTACATAATTTGGGTGGCCTTTGTAGAGTTGATTGGGAAACCTTACAAAAGCTTTTAATTCATGCTGCGTTTTAACTTCTTTGATTTCGAGACTCATAATACCTGCACTTTTTAATGAATGATTTCGAGCTTTTTACCAATTTTCTGGCAGACTTCCAGTGCACGGTCGATTTGCTCATGAGTGTGGGTAGCCATGAGAGAGAAACGAATCAATGTTGCATCGGGTGGAACCGCAGGTGTAACCACTGGGTTTACAAAAACTCCATCCTGCAAACACATCTTAGTGAACATAAAAGTTTTAGCATCATCACGAATGAAAAGTGGGATAATAGGAGATTCTGTCTTTCCCGTATCGAATCCCATTTCTTTAAATCCCTTTAAGGCGTAATGGGTATTATCCCATAACCTTTCAATTCTTTCGGGTTCGTTTTGAATAATTTCAAGAGCGGCCAGAACACTTCCTGCCGAAGCAGGTGCTATGCTGGCACTGAAAATCAACGAGCGGCTGTTGTGCTTCAGCCAGTTGATGGTATGAAAATCGGAGGCGATAAAACCACCAATGGATGCCAAACTCTTGGAGAACGTTCCCATGATAAGGTCCACTTCATCGTCGAGGCCAAAATGACTGGCAGTACCTGCACCATTTTTCCCGATTACACCCAATGAGTGAGCATCATCTACCATTATAGTGGCATTGTATTTTCTCGCCAGGTTCACTATTTCAGGCAGATTCACTATGTCGCCTTCCATACTGAATATACCATCCACTACTATCAGTTTAACCTTATCAGGCTTACATTGCTTCAGCACCTTTTCCAATGAAGCCATATCATTGTGCTTGTATTTGAAGGCCTGAGAAAACGACAATCTGCGTCCTTCAATAATGGAGGCATGATCCAGTTCGTCAAGAATGATGTAATCTTCGCGGCCGGTGAGGGCAGAGATAACTCCTGCGTTAACCAAAAAACCGGCGCTGTATACTATAGCTGCCTCTTTCTTTACAAATGCAGCCAGTTTTTCTTCAAGTTCTATATGTATATCAAGGGTGCCATTGAGAAATCTTGACCCCGCACAACCTGAACCATATTTGTCGATAGCTTTTTTCGCTGCTTCTTTGATTTTGGGATGATTGGTCAAACCTAAGTAACTGTTTGACCCGAACATCAGCACATCTTTTCCGTTTATTCTTACCACGGTGTCCTGTTCCGACTCAATTACACGGAAGTAAGGATAGATTCCCATTGCCTGGGCTTTCTGAGGGATGTCGTACTTCGACAATTTTTCCTGTAATAGTCTCATGCTGATAGATTAAAATTAGTATTTTCTGGGTTAGATTTTTTGAAAAAACCTGCAAATATAGGGCTTTTTTTAAATGCCCTTAAGGTGGTAATCAGCCGGCTCCCATAAGAAACACAGCAGGGAGTTTATGGATATCGGGTTGTAGGCTTTTCCAATGCTTAAGTGGCGAAGTTTGAATGAATTGTCGGGCTCCGGTTAATCCGGCAGCAATACACAACAATGTTTCCGGGTTGCAGATTTCTACAATTTCATTGAGTAATTGAAGATTACGGTACGGGGTTTCGATAAAAATTTGGGTTTCTTTCGACAGGGTGGCTTTCTCAATGTCTCTGATTTTCCTTGCCCTTTCCGGATGCTTCGCAGGTAAATATCCATGAAACCGGAATTGTTGACCATTAAAGCCGGATGCAGCCAGCGCCAGCATGATGGAAGTTGGCCCCGGCATTGGAACAACAGGAATAGAATGCTGATGGCATAGTTGCACCAACCATGCTCCGGGATCGGCTACCGCCGGCATACCTGCTTCACTCAGAAGACCCGTATTAATACCTTTCAGTAAAGGGAGAAGCATCTCTGCCAAAGCATCAGGGGAAGTATGTTCATTTAAAAGAAAGAACTGGCAGTCATCAATAGGAAATTGAGGAATTTCTTTTCGCAATAATCGACGGGCTGTGCGCAATTCCTCTACAACGAAACATCGCAATGATGATACTATTTCTGCTGTAAAAGTATCCCATCTATAGCCAGAATCTGGATCGAGAGGAGAGGGTATGAGAAAAAGAGTGCCTTTTATCATGATTTTTGTGCTGATTTTGCAGCAAATGGCAGCCTCTCGAGGTCAATGTTGCCACCTGATAGTATGATTGCTACACGCATGCCTTTAAATACCAGAGGATATTCCAGAACAGCCGCTAAAGGTACTGCAGCTGACGGCTCTACTACTATTTTCAATCGTTCCCATATCAACCGCATGGCAAGAATTATGTTTTCTTCACTTACCGTGAGGATTTCATTAACATATTCTTTAATGATCGGAAACGTTCTGGTTCCCAATGAAGTAAGTAGTCCATCGGCTATTGTGCGGGGTTGTACTGATGGCAGAATTTTTCCCTCTTTTAAGGAGCGAAACGCATCATCAGCGCCTTTAGGCTCGCAGCCTATGACTTTAATATTTTTACCCCAATAATGGGCCGAAAGGGCTGTTCCGCTTAGCAAGCCTCCTCCTCCCACAGGGGCAAGAAGAAAATCGGTGGAACCCAGATCTTCGATAATCTCTAATGCTGCGGTAGCTTGTCCTGCAATTACGGTGTAATTGTTGTAAGGATGAACCTCAAGTGCACCTGTCTCTTCAACTATAGCTTTGAGTGTGGTTTCCCTGGCTACTAAGTTGGGTTCGCAAAATGTGATTTCTCCTCTGTAATTTTTTACTCCGGCAACCTTTACCGAGGGTGCATTCTGAGGCATTACAATAAAAGCCTGGGTGCCTCTAAGCATAGCGGCCCTTGCTAATGCCTGTGCATGATTTCCTGAAGAATGGGTGGCTACACCATATTCTAATTCTTCTTCATCCAGTGAAAACACACTGTTGCAAGCTCCTCTCGACTTAAAAGCTCCTGCCTTTTGAAAATTTTCACATTTAAAAAATAACCTGCAACCAGTTAGTTCATCCAGGTTGTGAGAGGTTAGTATTGGTGTACGGTGAATATAAGGTATTATCCTTTTGTGTGCTTTCTGTATGTCAGTCTTTTCAGGGATGCTTTCGAGAAACATAGTGTGAGGTTGGTTGTCCGGAGTTAAATTAAAAAATACTTTCAAATCTAGGAAATTTTACTAACTCTCTTCAACCAGATGGTGAGCAATAGCATCGCAGGCCGTATTTAGTAAATTAAATGTATTCTGAAACCCTTCACGCCCACCATAATATGGGTCGGGTACTTCGACCTGTTTACCCGGCCAGGCATAATCAGTAATGAGTTTTATTTTATCCCGTTGTTCCGGGGAGGCTATTCGCAACAGATCTTTGTAGTTTGCATGGTCCATCACAAAAATATAATCAAAAGTATCCAGGTCTTGAAGCCTGATTTGCCTTGCCCTTTGTCGGGAAATATCAATGCCTTGGGCCTTCATAATGGCCTGGGCCCGGTTATCGGGAGGTTCTCCCTCGTGGTAATCGATAGTGCCAGCTGAATCAACTATGATATTTAAACCATATTCCTTCACTTTTTTTTCCATGATACCCTGAGCCATGGGAGAACGACATATGTTTCCCATGCAAACCATCAGTATTTTTTTCATGCGAGTAAATTCATTAAGTGCGAGAAATTCAGGAAAACTTAGATTCTGATTCTTTTTTCAATTTCCTTAAACTGTTGCCTGAATTCTTTATCAGTATCCAGCAAATTTTGAACTGTACGGCAGGCATGCAGTACAGTAGCGTGGTCTTTGTTGCCACAGGCCATTCCAATGGCAGCTAAGGAAGCATTGGTATGTTCCTTGCTAAAAAACATGGCCAGTTGCCTCGCCTGTACTATTTCGCGTTTGCGGCTGCGACTGTTGAGCTGTTCTAAACTAATATGGAAATAATCGCAGATTACTTTTTGGATATAATCGATAGAAACCTCTTTAGTTGTGCTAATTACAAATTTATCAATGATTTTACGAGCCAGATCGAGGGTAATGGCTTTTTTGTTTAAAGCCGACTGAGCGATAACTGAAGTAAGGGCCCCCTCAAGTTCCCGAATGTTGGTAGTAATGCTGTAAGCGATGTATTCTATTACTTCCCTGGGTATTTCCAGGCCATCGTTATAAACTTTCTTTTCGAGTATTGCAATACGGGTTTCGAGGTCGGGGGGTTGAAGATCGGCAGCCAGTCCCCATTTAAATCGCGAAAGTAATCGGGTTTCTATGCCGGCCAGTTCAACGGGCGGTTTGTCGCTGGTTATGACTATTTGTTTGCCTTTTAAATGCAAATGATTGAAAATATGAAAGAAAACATCCTGTGTGCCTTGCCTGCCAGCCAGAAACTGAATGTCGTCGATCAGCAATACGTCAATCATCTGATAAAAGTTGGTAAAATCGTTTGTATTGTGATTTTTCACAGCTTCCGTAAACTGGTGCATAAATTGTTCGGCTGTTACATACAAGATGGTTTTATCCGGGAAATTAACCTTGGTTTGGAGACCAATAGCATGTGCAAGGTGGGTTTTGCCTAATCCTACAGCACTATAAATAAACAGGGGATTGAATGAGGTTTTGCCGGGATTTTCTGCAATTGCCCAGCCGGCAGTACGTGCTAATCGATTACAATCTCCCTCAATGAAATTATCAAACGAAAGACTTTCAATGAGTTGAGAATTGATTTTGATTTTTTTAAGTCCAGGAATAATAAATGGATTGGGGATTTCTCTGGCTGAGCCATCAGCATTGATGTTTACCGGCATAGCTACATTGGGATTTTCAGTGGCTTTGCGATTAGAACCAGGCATACGTATGGTAAATGGGGAATTCCCCGGATAACTATTGTCCATTACTATGCTGTATTCTAACCTTCCTTCTGGCCCAAGTTCCTTACGAATGGTCTTCCGAAGCAGGTCAATATAGTGCTCTTCAAGCCATTCATAAAAAAATTGGCTGGGCACTTGAATTGTAAGGACGTTGTTTTCCAACTTTACCGGCTCTATAGGTACAAACCAGGTTCGATAACTTTCCGTACTGATATTGTCCTGAATGATCTTCAAGCACTTGCCCCACACTTTTTTTGCCTCAGTCTCCATAGAAATTATTTCGTCCATATAGTACCTTAGGGTGTTTCACTCGTCAAATTCAGCAGCATAAACATTTATCGGAATGGCCGATATGTTTTCAACAAAATTGTGTTAAAAAAAAATTAAAATCGATTCCTTCATCTCTTGATTTTTTGATTTCTTTGTTTTAAAGACAGAGGGGGTTAATTTATACCAATTGATTTTAAGCTCTTCTAATGCTAATAGCGTGTTTTGTTTAGAATGCTTATAAATATAATATTTCATTTGCCTTCTATTAAGTTATTGTTAATGAATAATTTATGTATAATGCCTTGTCAATCAGCTGTTAGCTTTTTTGAGCAATGGATTTTGGTCTGCCTAAATTAATATTTTTTTAACATGAATCTTCTATGGGAAAAAAAATTAATATTGAAGCCAAATCATTGGTAATGAATGATTTGGCTTCGCGATATTTTGTAAATAATTAAATAATTATAATATTAATA
>DDBO01000154.1 GCA_002332755.1 Bacteroidales bacterium UBA2030
TTCGATTTTGTTTTATAACTAATGACGGTTACTGTTAAAGAATCTTTTGGTGTTGTAGTTTTAAGCTCGAAGCGTCCGTCGAAGTCGGTAGTGGTGCCAACAGTGGTACCTTTGAAGTATACATTTGCAAAGGGTATGGGTTCATTGGTTGCACCATCAGTAACTTTACCTCTTATGATTGTATAAACCGGGCTGTGTGGATTTTGTGCCTCAGCTTTATTTATCGTAATCAGAACAAAGAGCCAAACTATGACCGCAGCGAAAAGAGCTTTGGATAAAAGCTTTCGGGGGTTATTTACAAACATTTTGCAATCGTGTTTATTATATTTTTTTCTGTACATTTAGATTTAAATAACAATTACTTGCTACCCTTGTTTATAGTTTAATTTCTTTAGGCATGATTATTGAGCCGGTGAATCTTTAATTTCAGCAAAGATGATATTTTTGCACCTGCGAAATGTTAATATGAAAAAAACGAAGTTTTACATTTTTATAAAGTTTGGACTGCTAATCACAATCCTTGTGCCACAAATGCTTTCTGCCAATCTTCCAGTTGATGCTGACAAACCGGAGAATAATAAGCGGCTTTTTGTCATTGCCCGATCCAAAAACGCCAATCTTATTTGTTACGATCTTAATTATATAGCTCCCGGCAAACTTGACCCTGAGAAGCCCATTCATGTTTATTGGTTCAATCAGACGGATAAGCCGGGAACAACCGATGAATTGAGTTATATACAGGCAAAAATGGCATACGGGTATACGGCTAACCCAGTTGGTACAAGTAAATGGGAGATTTCGTTGGTCGCCTTTCCACAGCGCAAGCTCATATTAGAGAAAGACGGAGAGGGCATTTATCGCAGTCGGATAACCATTTCGGGACGTCAGGCTGTGCTCAAGAAGATATATGTTCGGGCTGATCCCAACAATTCTCTCCGTATTCAGTGGGTCGACATTTTTGGTATCGACATGCAAACCGGCAAAGAAGTCAAAGAACGGATTATACCCTAAAAGGTTTTTATTTTCATTTTAAAAGCCCTGCCTGCCCAATGGACAGGCGGGGCTTTGAGTTTGAGAGCAGATGTAATCCCTTGGTTTATTTGAATTTTTTGATTTTTTCGTCAATATGGTCAATAGGTTCTTCATCCATAATTTCGCGCATGGTGTTTTTTAGTTTAATATGCTGGATGAAGAGGTCATGCTCGGGCACTACATCAGGAGAATGCATAGGGCTCTTGAAGTAGAACGAAAGCCACTCCTGAATTCCATAGAAGCCCACCCTCTGTGCCAAGTTAGTAAGAAGTACCAGGTCGAGAGCCAAGGGAGCTGCAAGGATGGAGTCGCGGCAGAGGAAGTCAATCTTGATTTGCATAGGATAGCCTAACCAACCGAAAATGTCAATATTATCCCATCCTTCTTTATTGTCGCCGCGCGGGGGATAATAGTTGATGCGAACTTTGTGATAATAATCTTTATAAAGCTCGGGATAAAGCTCAGGCTGAAGAATGCTGTCGATAACCGAGAGTTTGCTTTCTTCCTTGGTTTTAAACGAGCCCGGATCATCCAATACTTCACCATCGCGATTACCCAGGATGTTGGTAGAGAACCAGCCATGCAATCCCAGCATACGCATTTTGATCATAGGAGAAATAATAGTTTTCACCATGGTCTGGCCAGTCTTGAAGTCTTTTCCGGCAATGGGGACTTTATTGAGGTTGGCCAGCTCAAAAGTGGCGCCCATGTCAACGGTGAGGTTAGGAGCTCCATTAATGTAAGGCCAACCTTCTTTCAAGGCTGCCCAGGCATAAATCATGCTGGGGCTAATGGCCGGATGGTTGTTTTTCAGTCCTTCTTCGAATTTTTCAATACTGGAGTGAACGTCCAGGGCTGGTGTAAATACTTCGGTACTTCCAATCCAGATCACAACAATCTCATCGCATTTGTTTTGGGCTTTGAAGTCTCGGATGTCCTGACGAACCATTTCCATCAAATCCCATTTGGTGGGAGCTTGTTTCACCCAATTACCATCCAGACGTTTTACCCATTCCTTGTCGAAAACGGCTTTCATGGGGCGAAGGGCTTCCATTTCGTCTTTTACCTTCAAAAGGTCGTTTTCGGTAAGCACCTGAGCAGTGCGTGCTCCATCCAATGCAGTTTCTTCGCGTATGTCCCAACCTCCGAAGACAATTTGGTCGAGATCATACAATGGTAAAAACTCCTTAATTTTTGGGAAATTGTTGTCGCTGCGTTTGCCAATACGAATGGTGGCTAACTGAGTTAGTGAGCCCACAGGCAGTCCCAGCCCTTTGCGAACAGCATATGTTCCAGCAATAAAAGTGGTGGATACTGCACCATTCATTCCTACGATAAGTACCCCCAGTTTACCCTGAGGTTTCGTCGGTTTTTGCTTCATAGATTTTAGAGTTTAAGGGTTTAAAAAGGTTATTTAAATATTTCTTTGAGTATTGCAAGATTGGTGATGATGTGATCGGCTTCAGGCCCTCCGGGTTCTTCACGCCAGCTTCGGCCCTTAAGCCAAAGGGTTGTACATCCTATTTTTTTGGCAGGCACAATGTCTCGCTCGAATGAATCGCCTACTACTGCTACCTGCGATGCTTTAAGGCCAAGTCTTTCAACGCCAATGGTAAAGATATACGGATCGGGTTTTCTCACACCAACAACGGCCGAATCGACCACATCCTTAAAATAATCTCTGATTCCAAACTCCCGGAGTACAGTTTCCATATTCCCATAGAAATTTGAAACCAGGACAAGCGGATAGTTTACTGAGAGCTTTTTCAGTATCTCAGCTGTGAGCTGCATTTTAGCCAAAACATCATTGTAGCAAGCTTCGAGTATATCTGCCGCCCAGCTTTCTGCGACATCAGGCCGAATTAGCCCTTTGGAAATCAGGTAATCTATCTGCAACCTGATTTGCATTCCGATAGTATCTTTAAAAGTATCGGTAGGTTTTATTTTGCCTTCGAGCATGTTGTCACCCGCTGCCACATAAGCTTTTTCATATTCGGGCTTCAACACCGGGATACCAGCTGCCTGCCAGGCATCCCAATATTGTTCGCTCCAGTGAACACCATGTGTATCGAGTGTCCCTCCGAAATCGAACAATATCCCTTTGATATGATTTAGGTTGTTAGGCATCATCTTGTAGTATGGCTTTTCACAGCACTGAATTTCATTAGTAATAAACCAAGCAGGATCCAGAAGAATTCGCGGATACGGGTAACAATGCTTACCAGAACTCCCTGTCCTGGAGGAAATCTTAAACTTTCATAAACCAGGTAAAGGCTTCCTTCGCGTGTGCCCAATTGAAGGGGCATGAAAAACATGATATTCGCCAACAAAGAGCTTGCTGCACTTATGTATACAGCCTGTAATATATCAATATTGAGACCCAGTGCCCGCATAATCAGATAAAATTCCAGCGAACCAATCAGTCGGCTTGCATATTCAAATCCGAGGGTATAATAAAAGGCCTTTCGCCGAGTGTTATAGAATGCTACTACCTGATTTTCAATCTCTGTTAGAATTTTTTCCTTGCTTAAAATTCTGGCTGCTGGTGCTTTGAGTAAAGGGAGCTTCTTTAAAAAGTGCATAAAGGAAAAAACAATCCCATTTTTATACCAACGATAAATTATGGCAATAATCCAAAGCATGATAATAAGCAATACTCCCAGGAAGATATAAGCTCCTCGGGTAGGCTTAATATTAAAAATAACAAGCACTATGGCCGATACCCAGAAGAAAAAGTGTGACAAAATATGCATCATATTATAAAGAATGACGCTGGCCGAGGCCTTCTCAACCCCAATTAGTTTTTTCACATTCATAACTTTCCAGGGCTCACCAGCAAGCGCAACAACAGGCGTTAGATAATTGAGTGCAAAACCAGTTATCTTCATGGAAAGCAACTTCCCAAATCTTACGTGACAGTTTCTACCAAGAATAACATTCCATGCGGAAGTATTTAAGATGTAGATAACCAGCCACAGTCCGATGATGGGTAAAATCCACCAACCGACTTTAAACAATTCGCGCAACAGGCGTTCTACTCCAAAGTCGTAAACCATCCAGCTCAACAAGACCAGACCTACCAGAAAGAAAATGAGATTGTTACGTGTATCTTTACTCATGAGATGGTGGTATTCGTGGGTTGTTCAATAAGGTTGAGATACTTTTTGCTTATACTTTCGTTTCGGGAAACCATATAAAAGAGAATAGCGTTGAGCACCGTGATTTCAAATACCCAGTACAATATGGGTTGATTGATTAGCACAGCAATCCATAAAGCAATTGCCCGGGTATTGAATGTGAGAATATTGGTCAGTGGCATCAAGGGTTTATTTTCTCTTCTAAAGCCTTCCCTAATGTTATCAGGAATCCCTTCAGGAAATTTACTCTTTACGACGCTAATTAGCTTTTGAAGGTTACGGGTAAATAATTCTTGTTCGCGTGTATAATTCAAATACGATTTCATAAAAAGTTTGTACCAAAAATGTTTTTTCCAGCTCAGGTCTTCAATCTCAGCCTTTATTTGGGAACTGTTATGAAATTCGCTGCCACTTTCTCCTTTTACAAAATACAGATGGGCATTCCGGTAATAATCGGCAATAGCAGCCTGGAAAATGTGGAAAGCCCCGGTCAGACCACCCAAAATCAGTACCCAGTAGTCGTAACCGTTATTTAACAACCGAAGAGCAAGGTGAACATATATACTGATAAACCATATATTACCGGCCAATCCATCGAGGATTCGTCCCAATCGGGTTTTATCATTGGTCATGCGGGCCAATTGGCCATCAGTACTATCTAATGTATTGGCTATCATTAAGCTGAAAACTCCGGCCAAATTAATCCAAAAATGATTGTAATAGTATAAATGCCCGGCCAGTACACCCCAGAAGATGCTTATTATGGTAATGGTGTTGGGCCTGATACCATGGCGGGCAGAAAATTTCGCCACCTGGTAACCTAGCTTACGATAAAAAATGATGTCGAGGAATTCTTCTGTATCCGCAGATTTTAAGGTTTTGCTGATTTCGTTGTCGCTCATAGGCTTAATGTTGAAATAAATACTTCTGCCGGATGATGTTCAGCTTTTTCAAGGATGACCTTCGCAATCCATTTCGATGCTTCATCCCTGACGGGTGCAAAAGAGGGCCAGTCGTTTAGGTCGATGATTCGAATGTCTCCTTCTGGACCAATAACTGCATCACCACCATAAATATCCACATCGAGTACTTCTGCGCTACGTTGGGCCATATCCATAAGCATAGCAGTATCAAAAGGTAGAGCAGTAGTACGATCGTGGAAATAGAAATGGAAAAAAGGCGTGTTTTTTACGGCATAGAATTTTACAACGGGTCCTGTGATATGCTCCTGAACTACAGCTGCACCAATACCTCTGCGATGATATTCGTGTAAAACTTCAGTAAGTTCTTCAATGCTGTATACCAGTGTAACGTCTTCGCGATGGATGGCGTGAACGTCTCCTCGCTTAATCCAAACTTTGAAAGGTTTACCAGCAAAGGGGATATTCTCTATTTTCTTTTGAGTATCCAGGACAAGGGTAGTCGGTATGTTAACACCAGCTTTGGGGAGCAGCCGGGCGAGATTTTCCCGGTAGCAATTGTAAACGCCGCTTGTAGAGTTGACAACCAGTGCGCCTTGTTTTTCAACTTCTTGCAGAATTTTGAGTGAGCGGCTCCCCCTAATCATGCTGAAAATATAGGGCGTTTTGATAAGATCGGGCCTAAGCTGATCTTCATCGTAAACGGAGACAGAATGACCTTTGGCCCTTATCTGGTCGATGGTAAGGGCCAGTATCTTTGAGTCGTTGCCCACATGATTGGGCGAATATCTTGAACCTCTTGCAATAGCAATAAAATGCATGCTTATTCGATTTTTGGATTAAGTGGCGTAAGATCGGGCCTTTGCGTTCCGGTGTCCTCAGTTTTTCCTTCTTCTAAAATTTCAAGCCCTTTATGGGTAGATATTCCCCTGAAGTAGTTAATAATTAGGTTATTAAAAATTGTCCTGCGGTCGCTATTGCCTTTTTCATCGGCTTCGAGGGTAAAAGCTAACCTAAACAATTCGTAAATGATTCGTCCGACTACTTGCAAATGAACATCGGTTCGTATGAGTCCTTCTTTAATACCTTCCTTTAATAATGTCAGGATTTCTGCCGTACTTTGTCTTTCCCTGTCCTGGCTCATTTGATTCCATTCTCTGGGAAAGAACTTTTGGATATCAAGGAAAAATCGGGGATGATACGTCTGTAAGGTTTGAATATGAAATTCACCAAGTTTTCTTATTGTGTCGATTATGTTGCATGAATTTCTTCTAATTCTGTGAAGCTCCTCTACGTTACGCTTGTTTATTTCAGAAATACAAACGCTTAATAAATCACTTTTATCGCTGAAAAGCTCGTAAATGGTCCGTTTCGAAACTCCTGCTTCGCTGGCAATCCAATCCATGGTAACGGGCCTTATTCCGTTTTCGCGGAATAGTCGTATGGCAGTCTGAATAATTCTGTCCCTTGCTTCCATGTTTGCTTGCCTCTCATTTTAGGGCCTGCAAAATTAGGAAACTTTTCTGGTTTTAAAAGTTTTCTTAAAATATTTTTAACAGAACTTTTACACTGCTTGAAATAAGTATTCATTCTCTGGTTTAAGTAACTGAAAATAAGTTTGTTCTATTGAAATTTGTATCAAGAGAATAGTAAAATGTTTTAATCACCAAGCATTTCTTCCGCTTTTGCAATATCTTCGACATGATCAATGTCGATAACCTTACCCACATCGCAGCCCATCAGTAAGCATCCTTTATCAAGCAGATACTGCTGGAAGTTTCGCATTCGTACCATACCTTCAGCCATTGCCGATTCCAGTAAAGGAATTACTTCAGGTTTAAAATAGTAAAAACCTGCACTCACCCATTGCGCATCCCCTTTTTGCGAACTGTATGACAAAATTCTCATGTTTGGGTTGGTTGTTACCCACAAAGGTTTCTCATCATCAACATAAGAGGTAAGGGCCATCACTCCACAAGCTTCGTGATTTTCCTTTATGGTTTTAATGTAGTTATTAAATGCAACTTCTTTGAAAACAGGATCTACGGTTGTGAGAAGAAAGGGCTCATTGCGCAGAAAATTTCGAAGTTCGTAAAAGCTATGCATGGAACCCTCTGTGGTTTTGATTATTTTCTCTATTGGTATTGGAAAGTTGGTCGACTCCAGGTATTCGGCCAATTCAGGGTAAATTGCATTGACAATAACTGCTACAGAGCTGAATCCATGTTGAGCAGCCCGTCGGATGTGACGCATCAGCAAGGTTTCTCCTTT
>DDBO01000187.1 GCA_002332755.1 Bacteroidales bacterium UBA2030
ATGTTGATTTATGTTCCCCGTTTTGTTTTTGTCATTGTTGCCAGACCCTTTCTTTCCCATCTTTTTTTAGTATTTCCTTTACCAATTTAGTAGAAAGTACTTTAGATGTTAAATTGAAAGAATCTTCGTTTTCAAGCCCTGTTGCATCTATCTGGCAACCGCCCAAAATATAATTCATTTCTTCTTTCTCTACAGCTGAGCATTAAGCTCATGTATCATTTCATTGCCATGATATAATGGGGTTTCCATGAACAAGCACATGGATTTTAGCTCATTATAATTAATCGTATTCACATTAAAAATTTATAGAAATCAAATGATAAACAGTATAATATCCTTTTCAATAAAGAATAAGGCACTTATCGGGCTGATGACAATCGGACTGATTATTGGCGGAATATATTCCATGACGAAAGTGCCATTGGATGCCGTGCCCGACATTACCAACAACCAGGTGCAGGTGATTACCACCGCGCCCAACCTGGGCACCGAAGACATTGAGCAGTTTGTAACCTACCAGGTGGAACTATCGGTGGCCAACCTGCCGGGGGTTATCGAAATTCGTTCGGTTTCCCGGTTTGGGCTGTCAGTGGTAACAATAGTTTTCGAGGACAATATGGGAACCTACCTTCCCCGGCAATTGGTAAGCGAAGCGCTGGCAGAAATTAAGGAAAAAATCCCGGAAGGATTTGCCGAGCCGTTTATGGCGCCAATCAGTACCGGATTGGGTGAAATTTACCAGTACACGCTTGAAGTTCAGCCCGGTTACGACACTGTGTATAACGACATGGAACTGCGCACCATGCAGGAATGGATTGTAAAACGCCAGTTGGCAATGGTTCCGGGAGTAGTTGAGGTAAACTCTTTTGGGGGCAGGGGTAAACAATACGAAGTCGCTGTTAATCCTGATAAACTCAAAAGTATGGGTTTAGCCATTTCGGATATTTTTGAAGCACTTGACGACAACAATCAGAACACAGGCGGCGCATATATCGAGAAAAATTTTCAGGCCTACTTTATCCGTGGCGAAGGTTTGATGCGCTCGCTCGATGACATCCGCAACACGCCGGTAGCCAATGTAAACGGGCAACCTGTTTTTATACGCGATGTGGCAGAAGTGAAATTCGGAAGTTTTGTCCGTTATGGTGCTTTTACCAAAGATGGAAAGGGAGAGGCCGTTGGCGGAATCGTGATGATGCTGAAAGGCGAAAACTCAAACGATGTGATTAAGGATGTAAAAGAGCGAATGGCTTTAATTCAAAAATCACTGCCTGATGGTGTTGAAATTAAACCTTTTCTTGACCGCAGTAAGCTCATTAAAAGTACCACATCTACCGTTGCCGAAAACCTGTCGTTGGGTGCGCTGATTGTTATTTTTGTGCTGGTTATCTTCCTCGGGAATTTAAGGGGCGGTTTAATTGTGGCATCAACCATTCCGCTGGCCTTGCTATTTGCATTTATCATGATGAACCTGTTTGGGGTGTGGGCTAACCTGATGAGTTTGGGGGCACTCGATTTCGGGATATTGGTAGATGGTGCAGTAATTATTGTTGAAGCCATGATATTTTACCTCCATCGTAAAAACCTTATCGGAACAAAACTTGACCAGGCGAAACGAAACGAAATTGCCTATAATTCGGCAAGCAAAATGATGAACTCGGCATTTTTTGGACAACTGATTATTTTGATTGTATTTATACCCATTTTGGCCTTACAAGGTGTCGAAGGCAAAATGTTTATCCCGATGGCTATGACCTTTGGTTTTGCTGTTTTGGGCGTAGTTATCTTGTGCCTCACGTACATTCCGATGATGGCAGCCTTATTCCTCCAACCACCAAAAACAGACAAAAAAACCTGGGGCGATAAAATAATTGGAAAACTCGAAAATACTTATACTCCTGTAATCGGATGGTCGCTTAAAAGGAGTTGGATTGTAATTACCATCGCATTCGTGCTGTTAATTTCCGGTGGTTTTCTGTTTACCAGAATGGGAGCCGAATTTATCCCAAAACTCGATGAAGGCGATTTTGCTTTTCAGGCATTTTTAAAGCCGGGAACTTCATTAACCGAAGTAATAAAAACTTCCACCCGACTGGAACAAATTGTCTTGGAAAACTTTCCTGATGAAGTAGAAAGTATTCAAAGCAGGATTGGTGTGGCAGATTTACCCATGGACCCAATGCCTTTGGACATTGCAGATATATTTGTGATATTGACACCAAAAGACCAGTGGACACAAGCCGAATCGAAAGCCGAATTAATTGAAAAAGTAAGGGAAAAAGTAAGTGTTTTGCCGGGTATAAATTTTGAATTTACGCAGCCTATTGAAATGCGTTTCAATGAATTGCTGACCGGAATACGTGAAGATGTTGCGGTTAAACTTTATGGCGACGATTTAGAAATTCTGGCAGCCAAATCCGAAGAAATTGCCGGGCTGGTTTCGGGAATTGAAGGCGTGGCAAGTGTAAAAGTTGAAGCCACACGCGGATTGCCGCAGATAACCGTTCATTACGACCGTAACAAACTTGGAAGGTATAACCTGAAAATTAAAGAACTAAATACCATAGTTGAATCGGCTTTCAGTGGTGGCGTTGCCGGAAGCATATACGAAGGCGAGCGGATGTTCGACCTGGTTGTGCGTCTGGACGAGGAACATCGACAGAGCATTGACGACATCCGAAACCTTTTTGTCAACCTGCCCGACGGTAATCAAATCCCTTTAAAAGAAGTGGCAGAAATAAGTTATCAGCCGGGGCCAATGCAAATCAGCCGCGACAATACCAACCGGCGAACTTATGTAGGGATTAATGTTTCGGGTAGGGATGTAAAATCACTTGTGGAAGAAATTCAAACCACCTTAGATGAAAAGCTGGATTTACCTACGGGCTATTATATCCGCTACGGCGGCGCTTTCGAAAACCTCGAACGGGCATCAAAACGCTTGTCGCTGGTTGTTCCGCTTGCTTTGGCATTAATTTTCATGTTGGTTTTCTTCGCTGTAAAGTCGTTTAAACAAACGCTAATGATTTATGTGGCTGTGCCGTTTGCCGCTGTTGGGGGTATATTTTCGCTCTATTTGCGTGATATGCCTTTTAGTATTTCGGCTGGCGTAGGTTTTATCGTCCTGTTTGGCGTTGCGGTACTTAACGGTTTAGTGTTGATTAGCGGTTTTAATGAATTGAAAGAAGAAGGCAAACTCCATATAAACGACATTATTAAAAAAGGTTCAATCCGGCGTATCCGTCCAATTTTATTAACAGCTTCAACCGATATTCTGGGCTTTCTGCCTATGGCGGTTTCCACGTCGGCAGGAGCAGAAGTTCAACGCCCTTTGGCTACTGTGGTGATTGGAGGAATGTTGACATCAACCTTGTTGACGCTTATTGTGCTACCTATTCTCTATAAATTTGTTGAAAGTGGCGTTAAAAAAATAAAAATGCCAAAAACAGCTTTAGGGATGTTTACCGTTCTTGTTGTGATTGCAGGTTTGGGAATTTCAGGAAATGCCAATGCGCAGGTTTCTACGATAACATTGCCACAAGCCATTGAAAGGGCAAAAGAAAACTATCCGGCAATTAAGGCAGCCAAATTGGAAGTTGACAAACAGGAAGCATTAAAAGCTACGGCATATGAACTGGGAACGACTTCGATTTATACCGGGAAAGAAGAAGTAGGCAACAACGCACCGGGTATTCAAAACAGAATTGGGATTGGTCAGTCGGATATCGATGTTTTTGGTATTCCGGCAAAAAGCAAGTTAGCAAATGCACGTACCCAACAAGCTATTTCGGGGCAGTACCTTACCGAATATTCGTTAATCCGTGATGTTAGTATCGCATGGTACAATGCTGTACATGCCAAACAACAATGGCAGCTATTTAAAGACCTTGACACCTTGTACACCGATTTTCAGAAAGCTGCGGAGTTGCGTTACAATACACAGGCAACTTCAAAAATCGAATATCTTTCGGCATCGGCCAAATACAAAGAATTGCAGGTGAATTTAAGGAAAGCCGAAAGTAACTATTTGGCAAGCTTGCAAATCCTTAACCAATACCTGCTATATCCGGGGGCTGTTGATGTGAATACTCAGGATTTAGGACAATATGTTTTTGAACTTGTTTCAGGAACTGATTCTTTGGGTGCAAGCCCTTTACTTGATTACTATTCAACCGGAATTGATGTAGCAGAATCGGCGTGGAAAGCTGAAAAGGCCAATTTCCTTCCAAAGTTATACTTGGGTTATAAATGGCAATCGGTTGACGGCAATTCAGGATTTTATGGATGGGAAGTAGGTATTTCTGTCCCGCTGGCTTTCTTTTCACAATCGGGCAAAACCAAAGCTTCAAAAATTGACTTCCAAATTGCAAACCAACAGTACAAGCAAAAGGAACTGGAACTGAAAGCCGTGTACAACCAGCAAATCAGCCGTTACCTTACTTTGCAACAGGTTATCAACTATTATCAAAAAGAAGCATTGCCTCTGGCCGACGAACAAATTCAGGCTTCCAACCTGGCGTACCGTTTAGGCAGTATCGACTATGTCCAGTTTATTCAGAACACAGAAGCAGCCATACGGACAAAACAAGACTTTTTAATGCTACAGGCAGAATACTTCGAATTGTCTGCCCAATTAAAATTCATAACAGGTAAATAATCAACAAAATTGAGTAATGATGAAGACAAAAATAATTATAGCATTGATGGCAATCGCCACATTAATATCGTGCAACACAAAAAACAAAACAGCCGGAGAAGGCGAAGAACACGAAGAACATAGCCCCGAAGGCATTGTGATATTAAATAAAAACCAACGGGAAGCCCTGAAATTAAAATTGGGGTCTTTTCAAATGCGCAACCTAACCACGGTAGTAAAGATAAACGGGCAACTCGAAGTACCTCCTGCAAACAGCGCCGATATTACAGCCGTTATTGGCGGGAATGTAAAAGAGATAAAAGTATTCCATGGCGACCGGGTAAGCAAGGGTCAATTATTGGCAGTACTTGAACATCCGGATTACATTGCCTTACAGGAAAGTTTTGCCGAAGTTGCCAACAGGCTTGAATTTCTGGAACAGGAATTTGAACGCCAAAAAGAATTGTTTGAAAACAATGTTGGTGCAGGCCGAGACTTCCAACAGGCAAAAGCGGAATACAATACGGCAAAAGCAAAATACGAAGGATTAAAATCACGCCTGCAATTGCTGAATCTTTCGCCCGATAAAATTATGCAGGGCAATATTTCAAATACCATAAACATTAATTCACCAATAAACGGTTTTGTAAATGAAGTTAATATAAAAGTAGGCTCTTATGTTGATGCAAAAGACATACTCTTTGAAATAACCGACAATAGTGCAATCCATGCCGATTTTATGGTTTATGAAAAAGATGTGCATCTGGTAAAAGAAGGCCAAAAAGTGCATTTCACGGTTTCAAACCGTCCGGGAGAAGAGTTAACAGCAACCGTTTTTGCAATTGGAAAAGAGTTTGAGGCCAATTCAAGGGCAGTTCATATCCATGCAAAAATTAATGAAAAAGTTTCGGGGCTTATCCCGGGAATGTATATTTCTGGCCATTTGCATACCGATGAAAAATATACCCGTGCTCTGCCCAATGATGCTATTGTTACGGAGGGGACAAAATCCTTCATTTTTATACTGGACAATCAGGCTCTTGAAGAACGAGAAAAGGACGAACCTGCAAATGAAGAAATCCATGCCGACAATGAAGATAATGCGGAAGAAAATAGTATGGCCTTCCGAATGGTCGAAGTTATTCCCGGACTGAAAGACGATGGATATACGGAAATACATTTGATAAATTCGTTGCCTGATAACACACAGGTAGTTTTGAATGCAGCCTACTATTTATTGGCTGATATGAAGAAAGAAGAAACCGGAGATGATGATTAAAACAATAAAATTATGAAAGAAATAAAAGCATTTGTAAGACCAAATAAAGTGAATGAAATTGTTCACCATTTAATCGACAATGATTTTGAGAACATTACGCTTTCTTCGGCAGAAGGTACGGGAAAACTGCAAGATGAAAACACATTTGTTTCGCAGAAATTTTCTGTTACCGACAGTGAGATTGCTAAACTTGAGATTGTAGCAGAGGATGAAGATGTTGATACTATTTGTGCTATAATCTGTGAATACGGGTGTACACTTAATCCAGGCGATGGGTTAATTTATGTTTCCGATGTCGAAAAGGTGTACCGTGTGAAAACGGGTTTGGGAAATGGAGAAAAATAATTTATAACTTTAAGGGCAGGTTGCCTTAATATATCGGGCAACTTGCTTTTTAAATAATTCACATTAAAAGCAAAAACGATGAAATACTATTTTGAAAAAACATTGAATTGCTCTTTTGAAGAAGCAGTAAAAAGGGTAACAGAAGAACTCAAAAAGGAGGGTTTCGGGGTATTATCTGAAATCAACATACACGAAAAACTAAAAGAAAAATTGGGGGTAGATTTCAGAAAGTACCGCATACTTGGTGCGTGTAACCCTGCTTTTGCCTACAAAGCATTACAGGAAGAAGATAAAATCGGTACGATGTTGCCTTGCAATGTAATCGTGCAACAAATTTCAGAAAACCAAACAGAAATTGCTGCCGTTGACCCGATGGCATCAATGCAATCTGTTGAAAATGAAAAATTGGCAGGTGTTGCAAATGAGGTTCAACAAAAATTAAAACATGTCATTCACAATGTTTAAAAGCACCTTTAAAATTACCAAAATGGATTGCCCTTCCGAGGAAACCCTTATCAGGATGAAACTCGAAGGGCTTTCCATGATTAAAAGTTTGGTGTTCGATATTGAAAACCGAAAACTTACTGTCTTTCATTCTGAAGAAAGCTCTGAAATTGAGAATCACCTGAAAGAACTCAATTTAGGGTCGCAACTCCAAGAAACAATTGTTGTCCAAGCGGATGAATTCAAGGACAATTCATCGGTACAATCGAAACT
>DDBO01000166.1 GCA_002332755.1 Bacteroidales bacterium UBA2030
CAAAACCTTTATAAACAATAGGAGAAAATGTTATGGCTTTCAATCTAAGAAACAGAAGTTTTTTAAAGCTCCTCGACTTTACCCCCGAGGAAATCAAATTCCTGCTCGACCTGGCCGTTGAACTGAAAAAGGCAAAATATACCGGTACCGAGCAGCAAAGACTTAAAGGAAAAAACATTGTTTTGCTTTTCGAAAAAGACAGTACGCGCACCCGTTGTGCATTTGAAGTTGCGGCCCTCGACCAGGGAGCACATGTTACCTATATTGGCCCTTCAGGATCACAAATGGGCAAAAAAGAATCCATGAAAGACACTGCCCGCGTACTGGGCCGCATGTACGATGGAATTGAATACCGCGGCTATTCGCAGGAAATAGTGGAAACCCTGGCTAAATATGCCGGTGTTCCCGTGTGGAACGGATTAACCAATGAGTTTCATCCTACACAGATTCTTGCCGACTTCATGACCATGATGGAGCACAGCGATAAGCCTTTGCATCAAATCTCCTTTGCTTACTGTGGCGATGCCCGCAACAACATGGGCAACTCGCTGATGGTGGGAGCCGCTAAAATGGGAATGGATTTCAGGGCAGTTGCCCCAAAATCATTGTGGCCCAATGAAGATTTAGTAAATACATGCCGGGAAATTGCCAAAGAAACCGGAGCCAAAATTACACTTACAGAAAGTGTTGACGAAGGTGTAAAGGGGGTTGATTTCTTGTACACCGATGTATGGGTTTCAATGGGTGAACCCGCCGAAGTATGGGCTGAACGAATAAAACTCCTCAAACCCTATCAGGTGAATATGGAAATGGTGAAGAAAACGGGTAATCCCAAGGTAAAATTCCTGCATTGCCTACCCTCATTCCACAATCGTGAAACCACCATTGGAGAAGAGATTTACCAGAAATTCGGACTCGAAGCCATGGAAGTTACGGATGATGTATTCGAATCGCCCATGTCGCTGGTTTTCGACGAGGCAGAAAACCGTCTGCACACCATCAAAGCTGTAATGGTGGCAACCCTTGGAATGTAATAATTAGGGCTTATACAAAAAAGAAATCCCCCCTCCAGGATTCTCCTGAAAAGGGGGGATTTTCTTTTACAGGTCAATTTATTTCTTAATAAAATTGGCTTCGAGCGAGGGACTTAGTTTCCCTTCTGCGTTTTCGGCACAAGCTTTCAGTCGGGTGGTTTTATCAATCTCCAGCGGACGACGATAAAGTGAACTGCCGGGGCCTGGCATACTGCCATCGGTGGTAAAATAAATTTTCACCTTTGGATCGTAATGGCTCAAACTAACCCTGATTTTTCCGTCAAACAGGCTGTCAGTTGGACTAACAACAGGAACAGCCGGGATTACTTCTTCCATGATGCGGGAGAAAGGTCTTTCGTCAGGATTAGCCCCAAAACTTTTTTCAGGCTTATCGCTCATGTCAAATACCATTTCTTTTCCCGATTCTATAGCAAAATGGCTTATCCAACTGCGTTTATAAGGCTCTCCATCAAGTTGAGCCGAGCGAATATAGATATGCCCTTTATCAACTTTATCGGCGCGAATAGTAAAGGTGCGTCCATCTTCAAAATTTAGCGTCGCTTTTTGGAAAAGGGGTGTACCAAATACATAAACATCGCTGGCAGGAGTAACGGGATAAATTCCCAGAGCACTCATCACCAGCCAGGCCGACATTTGTCCGCAATCTTCATTACCAATCAACCCATCGGGGCAGGCGGTATAAAACTCATCCATGATACGACGAACCATCTGTTGGGTTTTCCAGGCCTGACCAGCATAAGAATAAAGATAGGCAATATGATGGCTGGGTTCATTGCCATGCGCGTATTGCCCGATCAAACCAGTGATATCAGGTAAGTCTCGCCCTTTGGTGGGAGCCTCGGTGGAAAACAACTGATCGAGTTTATTGGCAAAAGCAGCCTCTCCCCCAAGCATTTCCATGTAATTATTAATATCATGCGGTACATAAAAAGAATATTGCCAGCTGTTGGCTTCGGTGAACTCGTGACTTACTTCCAGCGGGTCGAAGGGGCTTACAAATCCTCCGTTGACCCTGGGCCTCATGAAACCGCTTTCAGCGTCAAAAACGTTTCTATAGTACTGCGCTCTATGTATAAACTCCTGATAAACAGATGTATTACCCATGGCAGCCGCCATCTGCGCGATACACCAATCATCATAAGCATATTCAAGGGTTTTGCTGACAGTTTCATTATCACAGCCTACGGGAATATAGCCCAACTGCTTATAGTATTTAAGTCCAAAATGATCCTGTCGTGCACTGTTTACCATAGCCTTCAAAGCAAGAGATGCATCCCATTGATTAATACCTTTCAGGTAGGCGTCGGCAATTACCGGTATGCTGTGATAGCCAATCATACACCATGTTTCATTGGCCGAAAGTTCCCAAACAGGCAACATGCCTCCATCGGTATACTGAGCAAGGAAAGTTCGAATAATATCGTTGGTTCGTTCTTTCTGTACCAGGGTAAAAAGCGGATGCAAGGTTCGGTAAGTGTCCCATAGTGAAAATATAGTATAATACGTAAATCCTTTGGCTTTATGAACCTGCAGGTCGCGGCCGCGGTAAAGGCTGTCAACATCCATATACACATTGGGGGCGATAAATGAATGATAAAGCGCGGTGTAAAACTTAATTCTGTCGGTCAGTGCTCCTCCTTCTACAGTGATTCTACTGAGCTCTTTTTCCCAGGACGCATCGGCAGCTGTAACTATTTCTTCGAAATTCCAGCCCGGAATCTCGGCTTCAAG
Source organism: Bacteroidales bacterium UBA2030 (assembly GCA_002332755.1). Lineage (GTDB taxonomy): Bacteria > Bacteroidota > Bacteroidia > Bacteroidales > TTA-H9 > UBA2030. The sequence goes on from DDBO01000166.1 coordinate 2,787, forward strand.
ATTTTTTCTTGCACCCTCAATGCTTACCGCAGAAATCCCA
>DDBO01000026.1 GCA_002332755.1 Bacteroidales bacterium UBA2030
ACGAAGGTATTGATTTACAAAAGCGGAAGGTTTCATTTTTAGATAACGAGCCAAGCGCTGAATGTCGCGTTCGAGTATGCGCGGCCCGAGAGTACGGCAGCAATTTGCACATTGAAGGCAGTCGATGAAAGCAAATGCATTTTGGTGTAAACGATGAATCTTCGGGTCAAGCTGAAGATTTTTTTGTTTCTTGAGCCGTGCAATGAGGAGTGAGAATTCTTTCTTCCTTGAGTGGAATTTTTCGAGCAGAGATTGGTAGGTTGGATTCAATGTTTAAAGTATTGTTTCAAGTTTCAGGTTTCAGGTTCAAGGTGTCGTACCGTCCTAAACTGCAATTTTTGAGATTTTCTAAAATGAACTATTGGAAGCTATTTTTAAGCAAAGCCGCGTTGCTTGCGGATTTCTTCATAGGCGGCATTGATTTGTTGAAGCTTTTCGTTTGCGGCTCTCTGGATGTCTTCGCCCAAATGTGCCACACGGTCGGGGTGGTGCAGAAGAACCAGCTTACGGTAGGCTCTTTTGATATCCTCTTCATTGGCATCCTCGCTAATCCCCAAAATCTTATAAGCAGCGCTGCTGTCCTTCACAAACATGCTTCGGATAGAATCCAGGTCATGGCGATAAATGCTCATGAAAAGCCCTATCTGTTCTATGATTTTAACTTCTGAAGGCTTCACCTCGCCGTCTGCTGCGGCAATACCATAGAGAAAGTGCAGGAGTTGCAGGCGCTGGGAATATTCCATGTTTTCGGCAATCTGATGGCAAACATCAGCAAGCGGAACTTCCCGCTCGAGCAATGATTTTAACAAAGGGAGCATCTCTGCTGCTTCTTCGGCACCAAAAGTGCTGATTAAGAACTGTTTTACGTAGTTGAGTTCTGAGCGCATTACACGACCGTCGGCTTTCATAACGGCGGAGGCCAAAACCAGAAGGCTTACCGAAAAGTCGCCTCTGCGCGTGTGTGCAGATTCACCGGGAGTTGTAGTGGGCCCTCGGTATTCGTAGGCTGCAGATTGCATGTCGTCGTATATACTCCCCAGTATAAATCCCAGTATACCTCCTATGGGTCCACCCAGCGCCCAACCTAAGCCACCGGCTATCCATTTACCGTATTTACTTTTCTTTTTCTTCGATTCCATGGCTTTGCTAATTGTGGTTACCATAATTCCTATAATGACCAGAGAAAAGAGGAATTTAAGCATCCTTAGTCCATTTAAAGGCAAATGTAAACTTAAAAACCAACTCAGGCCAAACTCGTATCTTTGCACCCCAAAATGTACACGCATTCAATGAAATACTTTAAGCACACCCTGCCAAACGGCATGGGAATCCTTTTGCAAAGGGTTTCATCACCGGTGGCACATGTTGGTGTTTTTATTCGTTCGGGTACAGCCAACGAACCTGTCCGTTTACAGGGGCTTGCTCATTTTACCGAACACGCCTTATTTAAGGGCACCCAGCGCAGAAATTCTTTTGAAATTCTCAGCAGCATCGAATCGGTAGGCGGTGAAATGAATGCTTATACCTCGAAAGAAGAGACCTGTTACTACGCTTCCTTCTTAAAGGAATATCTGGGACAGGCTTTTGAGGTGTTTAGCGATATTCTATTTGATTCGGTTTTTCCTGAGGAAGAAATTGCCAAAGAAAAACAGGTCGTGCTGGATGAATTGGAATCGTATCAGGATAATCCTGCGGAACAAATTTTTGATGATTTTGAGAGCCTTTTATTCGGTAAACATCCACTGGGAAGACAAATCCTTGGGCGGCGAAAAGATATTCTTGCCATTACCTCTAAAGATCTTTTAGAATATGTATCTCAAAATTATCAGCCCCAGCGAATGCTTATTTCCTGTGTGGGCAATTTTGAACCAGAAGAGGTGGTGAGACAGGCAGGAGTTTATTTTGGCCATATCAATGGGTCTGCGGAAACAATTCCATTGTCAGTGCCTCCGGCGGAAAAGCCTTTCCTCCAAAGTAAGAAAAAAGCCAACCATCAGGCACATGTGGTAACGGGGACAATGGTGGGCAGTCCGTTGAATCAGGCTTATTATCCTCTTAATTTGCTCAATCATTACATTGGCGGCCCCATGATGATGTCGCGGCTGAATTTGGCTGTACGTGAAAAATACGGACTGACCTACATCATCGAGTCAAACCTGAGTTTTTATTCCAATTCCGGAGTTTTCAATATTTACTTTGGAACAGATGTAGCCCACGTGGACAAAGTATTGAGTATTATCCAGGAGGAGATTCATCGGATAAGGGAAAACAAACTGTCTTCCACCGAATTGGATGTTTTGAAGCGGCAATACACCGGTCTGGCTGCCATTGGATGGGAAATCAATCAGAATCGTATGCTTGGAGCAGGTAAGAAAACCATACTAGGGGGCTATGCCGAAACTTTCGACGAGATGAAAGAATGCATTTTCAATCTCACGGCTGAGCAGTTGCAAGATGCCGCTATTCAATGGCTCAACCCCGATCAATTCAGTACCCTGATTTTTACCCCATGAGCGAAGAATTTTTTAGTCATTTGTCAGACGAAGAGCAATACTGCATCGATCATTCAGTTGCCGAGAGCGATTTGCTTCGCGAGATCGCCCGTTTTACCTGGACTACCCGAAACTATCCCCGAATGATTTCGGGTCACCTGCAAGGACGGCTGTTAAGTATGCTCAGTCGCCTCAAGCGCCCTTCATGCATTCTTGAAATCGGGACGTTTACGGGTTATTCAGCCCTTTGCCTTGCCGAAGGCCTTGTATCAGGCGGCGTGCTGCATACCATTGAAATTGATCCTGAACTGGAAGAACCACTCCGGCAATTTTTCAGCCAATCTGTTTTTTCCTCTATGATTCACTTGCATGTGGGCGATGCCATGCACGTAATTCCCTCTCTCAATATTTTCCCTGATCTGGTTTATATTGATGCCGATAAAGAACAATATCCATCCTATATCGAACTTTGTGTCGAAATAATGCCTTCGGGTGGTCTGTTGATTGCTGACAATGTATTGTGGGGTGGCAAAGTGCTAAAACCTTCAGTCAAAAAGGACAAAGAAACTGAGGGTGTCCGGCTTTTTAATGAAAGGGTGAAAAATCATCCCCGCCTCGAACCCTTAATGCTTCCCTTTTGGGATGGCCTCACTTTGGCATGGATTAAGTAAGTGAATTAGTCGTTATTGTTGGGGCTGATTTATACTAAAAAGTTTGCTGGTGTAATATTTAGTTCAGCTTGCTTGTAGGGGTGAATGTGCATTAAATCAGTCGAATGTTTTTTTACAATAGCTTTTTAAGGCTGAATGTCTGGCCTGTGTTGTGAATTTTTAACCAAAACTTAACAAAAAAAATCTACGCAACATTGAACCTTTCGGGATGTAGATTGGTTTATCTGGAAAAAATCTAAATAAGGAGATAAAAATGATTCATACAGCCACAAAAGATTTGATTTTTCCCTCTCTTCC
>DDBO01000011.1 GCA_002332755.1 Bacteroidales bacterium UBA2030
GCAAACCACAAATCTTCAGCAATTTGATTATATACTTCGGCAGGCGATGCCTGAGGGATTTTTTTGTCGGTAGGACTCAGGGTCTTCAAAATCAGAGGAATATTTCCATAAAACTGCTCCAGTTGAAAATAGAAATAGGCTCTTAAAAACCTTGCTTCCGCAATATATCTGGTTTTTAAGGTTTCATCTTCAAAGGGGATTCCTTCTATTTTTTCGAGGAGCAAATTAGCGCGGTAAACCCCGGCATAACGGTCGGCCCATAATCCCAATACAGCCTCATCCGAGGGATAGTTGCTGAGCTTACCCATCCTCACCAGGTCGGGACGGTCGCCAGGGCCGCTACCTCCGGCATAGGCATCATCAGAGAGAATGTTGCAAACCAGATCATATGGATGATATCCATTTCCACATTGCCAGCCAAGAACGTCATAAATGGCTACCAAAGCTTGGAGGGCATCGTCAGGGGTTTTATAGAAGTTGGCTTCAACCCTGTCAGTTAATGGTTCTTTTTCAAGGAAATCTTTGCTGCAGCCGGTTGCAAATGCAATCAGAACCAGAATAGCTGCTAAATATTTAATTTTTGCCATAGTAATTCAATTTTTAAGTTAGAGACTGCAGTTAAATCCAAACATTATTGTGCGGGGCTGGGGGTAAATGTTGCGGTCGATACCCACATCCAGAGCCCAGTTGGCACCAATTTCTGGATCGAATCCGGTATATCCGGTGAAGGTCAACAAATTGTTGGCTGTGATAAAGAGTCTCAGCTTTTCAATTTTAACTTTACGACTTACATTTTCAGGTAATGTGTAGCCAAGTGTAATGTTTTTCAGACGAACAAATGATCCGTCTTCTACAAACAAGTCAGAAGGACGGTTGAAATTCTGGTTGGGGTCGGCTATGGTAACCCTTGGGAATGTATTGCTCGTTCCTTCTCCTGTCCAGCGGTTCAATACTTCTGCATACCAGTTCGACATAACCAGGTCGTTGCGTCGACGGGCATTGAAGATTTCCTGACCAAATGCTCCATACCAGAACATGCTTAAATCGAACCCATGATATTCTGCATTGATGTTTAAACCCAGTGTGACATCAGGATAAGGATTACCCAAATTGGTACGGTCTTTATCATCAATGGTTCCGTCGTTATTAAGATCAGCGAAAATTAGGTCACCGGGTTTTGCATTGGGTTGAATAAGTTGTCCATCTTTCTGGTATGCATTTACTTCTGCTTGATTCTGGAATACACCTAAAGTCTTGTAACCCCAGAAGAAGGCAATAGGTTCACCGACCACAGCCATACAAATGTTGTTCATTCCATGTACTCCTGCGCCATAGAGCTTTCCTTCGGCATTATTGATGCTTACCATGGTGTTCTTGTTATAGCCACCGCTTAGCATGAAATCATATTTCAGGTCGCTCAATTTGCCTTTGTAGCCCAACTCGATTTCAATCCCGGTATTTTTTACAGAACCTCCATTAATGGCTGGGGCTGAATTACCAATAAATGCAGGTATAGGTGCCACTACAAGAAGGTCTTTGGTGAGTTTATGGTACCAGTTAAAACCAAAAGTTAATGCATCGTCGAAGAAACGAGCATCGAAACCGATGTTGGTCTGTTCAGAGGTTTCCCATTTCAGATCAGGATTGGCAATACCCGTGGGTACAGCCCCTGTGGTTATAACTTCTCCTTGTCCGAAGGTATATCGGGCACCCGAGCCAATAAGTGAAGTGTATTTAAAAGCTCCTATGGCTTCATTACCATTCTGTCCCCATCCAGCCCTTAATTTTAAATATGACAAGGCAGGAACTCCGGCCATGAAGTCTTCCTGACTCATTAACCACCCTGCTGAAAATGCAGGAAAGTATCCGTATCGGTTATTTGTACCAAAATTGCTCGAACCGTCGGCCCTCAATACTCCCTCTAACAAATATTTTCCTTTGAAATCATAATTGATACGACCGAAATAGGAGAGGAGGGCATGTTCTTCAGCACCACCCCATGCTCTGTAGCTTTCTTCATCGGTACCATTATTAATGTAGGCATGGTCGAAATCATCAAAAATCAAATTGGTTTTACGACCACCCACATAATCGTGCCTGTAATCATTGGCGGTCATACCGGCCAGTACTGTATAGTGATGATTTTCTTTAAATGATGATGTGTAGGAGATAGTGTTTTCGTTTTGCCAGGTAAACCAACGATCGTGTGAAGCTGAAGCTTCTGAGACAGTTGTGAAAACATTGCCTCCAAGATTATAAATGGGAGTGAAATTGCGGCTAAACCCATTTGCCAAATCTATACCAAAACTGCTACGTATGCGCAATCCTTTAATGGGTTCTATTTGTCCCCAAACGTCGCCAACAATTTTGTCTTCTTTCCAGTTAGAGTTAATAACACTTACAGCAGCTACCGGGTTTACAATTTCCTGCGAAGCATACTTGGATTTGCCCCAACTGCCGTCGGCTTCTTTAACAGGCGTTATGGGGTCCATATTCAAAGCCCTTGAAAGAGGACCGCCATATTGGTCATTGGTGGCAACTCCCCTGGTGATTTTATACGTGTAGGTTAAATTGTTTCCGTAAGTAAGAATTCCTTTTTTATGGTCGGAATTTACCCTGAAAGTGTAGCGCTCGTAATTGGATTTGTCTTTGGCAATAGTTCCGTTAACGTTGGAATAAGAAAAGGAACTGTAATAGCGTGAATTATCATTTCCTCCGGAAATAGAAACCTGATGATTGACAGCCGGTGCATTTTTATAAAGAAGTTCTTCCTGCCAGTCGGTACCTTCACCCAAGGCTGACACAATTGAATCTGCGTTGGGGAAAGGAATGGGAGCCCCGTCGTTGGCATACGATTCATTCATAATCATGGTGTATTCTTTGACATTCAGCACAGCTACCTTTCTCCAGATGTTCGACATGCTGTACGAAAAGTCGTAATCCACCTTCATTTTTCCCTGTTTCCCTTTTTTGGTACTAATCATCACAACACCGTTAGCACCACGGGCACCATAGATGGCGGTTGAGGCAGCATCTTTCATGATTTCCACCGATTCAATGTCGTTGGGATTCAGGTAATCAATTCCTCCTACGGGCATTCCGTCGACAATAAATAGGGGATCGGCATCACCCGTGGTACCTGCACCACGAATGCGAACGGTCAGTTTATCGCCAGGCTGACCACTATTAGGTATAATCTGCACACCAGCAGTACGTCCTTGAAGGGCCTGTTCTACCCGCAAAGGCTGGGCTTTTACGATTTCTTCTCCGCTCACCTGCGAAATGGCAGTTGTCAGCAAACTCTTCTTTCTTACACCGTATCCTACCACAACTAACTCGTCGAGTTTGGTGACGGCTTCTTCCAGTTCAACATTGATGACGGTTTTCCCTTCTACCTTCACGCTTACAGGTGTCATTCCTACAAACGAGAATTCGAGGGTGTGTTTGGCATCTACCGATAAGTTGTAGTCGCCATTGACATCAGTCACAGTACCCTTGCCGGGTACTTCCTTCACTTTAACGGTAACACCAGGTAGCGGACTACCGTCAGATTTTGATGTTACCCGCCCTTTTACCGTGATGGTCTGCGCCTGCATTACCAGGCTGCCCATAACGAAAAGGCTCAGCAGCATTAAAAACTTTCTCATGTTTTTTTAATTTTGGTTTGTGATGAGGTTAATAAAGCAGAATTGTGCTTGACGAAATTAGTGTACAACTTACAACTTTAATGATTATGATGCTGAAATTGTGGTTATTCTGCATTCACATGCATTGCAATCGTTTGCAAATGCCCTTCACAATACCCCTACAAAAAGGATTATTATAAATAAAAATCTATTGAAAATCATATAATTATTGAAAAATTATTATTTTCGCAAATCACTCGAAAGGGTTCATTTGTCGTTGAGTGGAATGAAGATCTTAAATGATATTACAATGAGGTGTATATTATTGAGCATGTTTTTATTAGCATTTATTTATGGTAAAATGATCCTGGCTCAGAATTCCTACCAGGTGAAGGATGAGTACCTGAAAATCGAAGCAAAAGCTAATAGTCCAATTTACACTACCTATACTGCTGCCATGCAGCGAAGCCGGTTATATGGCGATAAAGGTTATAAGATGGATTATTATAGTTCGTGCAGCCCCATCCGTTTCGAGGGTGACCAGGCAGGCAGTTTCTTCCATTTGTTTAAGGTAAACAAAGTCGTAATACCGTCTGTTGCAGAATTTTTTAAACAACCTGTGGTAAAGGCCTCATTTCCAGATATGGTAGTGATGGAATATCAACCATGGCCTAATCTCCACGTAGAGCAGGTATTTTTGGTTTATTCAAGCAGTCTTGCTGTGGTTGAAATCCAGATGACAAACAAAGGAAGTGATTCGCTCCTGGTAGAGGTTTATCCGGTTCTGGAACTTGGCAACGATAGTTTGCATTGCCAGGACTACGATGCAGAACATTTTTCATTGATTGCTACCCATAATGAATCTTATAAGCGCCTTATAAGCAACCTTTACCGTAATGGAAAATACCCCCGCAATTGCCGTGATATTTTCGGCGGATTTTCTGCTCCATACTCCTATGGATCTTATTCGGGCAATATGGCCGAATTCTACAATTACATGAAAACTGATTTTTATGCTGCCCATATTCATAACGACAGCCTTAACATGAAAACCGGTGTTTACTCCGACTTTATTAGCCTGCATTATAAATACTACTTGGCACCGCGACAAAGCGTCACATTGCGTTATTATCGGGGTTGGCAGGATGTAAATGAAAGCCCCGGAGAGATTTTTCGCCAGGTTTCTTTTTTAAATACTTTAAGTCTTCAGCCATTCCTGGATGATAATGTTCAATTATTTTCACGCATCCCTTGCATCTCTTTTCCCAACCCTGAAGATAAAATGGTTTATTTAAGTGCATTCAACCTTGCGCGGGGATGTATGCTTCCTCCGGAAGGGAAAACCAGTCATAATTACTACGTGTTCTCCCGACAGCCCCTTTGGGGATGGGGACACGGGCATCAGGTGTTGCACGAAAGTCTGACGATGCTGGCTTATGTTTTTCTCGATCCTTATTCTGCAATGGAATCTCAGCGGGTGTATATTGAACAGCAGGACACTTCAGGCCTTATCGCTTATCGACATGGCCCGAGGGGAAAGCAAGATTATCCCCATAAAGGTATGCCAACGACTTCGGCTCCTTTTTTCAACTGGATTAATCTGGAAGTGTTTAAAATAAGCCGTGATATGTCTTTCCTGAAAGAGGCTTATCGTTCGGGAACTCGTTATGTAAAGTGGCTGTACGATAACCGCGATACTGACCACGATGGAACCTTCGAATGGGGACCCTATGGCCTTATTGAAAATGTAAGAGACTGGTATAACGTTATCTTTCAGGTGTCGAAAGAACGCTTTCTCGATATTGATAAAGAAGATATCTCCGACGAACTCGAATGCCTCGACCTTTCTTTAATGGTGCTTAAAGAGCTTAAATGTCTTTCATCTATGGCTGCCCTGTTGAAGTTGCATGATGAGCAAACTCATTGGGACTCGTTGGCCCTAAATCTGCAACATCTTATCAACGAACGTTTCTGGGATAATGAGACTCAATTTTTCTATCATGTGGATAAACATACCCATAAATTTCGTTTTATGACCCGCGACCTCAAACGCCAGGAAATCATCGGCTTTCTGCCGCTATGGGCAGGGGCAGTGGATAGTACGAGGGCTGCCATATTGGTAAAACATCTTACTGACACAACCCGCTTCTGGCGAAAATATGGAGTACCCACGCTCTCCGCTCTCGACGACTGGTATAGTGCTGATGTGGATTATTGCTGCAAATGGAACGGGCCGGTTTGGCTGCTCTGGGATTACATGGTTTTCGATGGTTTGCGCCAATATGGCTATCATTCCGTTGCACGCGAGCTGGCAGACAAAATGATGCTCGCTGTGAAAACCCAACTAACGAAAAACCACAATTTCTGGGAATCGTACAGCCCCGATAACGAAGTCCTCAACAGCCCGCCCAATTACATCTGGGATGCCATCATGGCTCGGGTGATACTTGAATGCATGCCCTGAAGCGAGCCGCTTCCATGAAAAATAACAAATGCGGACAACCTATCCTGATTCATTGCCGCAACAAACGACCGAGACCATAACTGAGATTTAATCCTTCCATGTAGTGCCCCATTATATCAGTACTACAGGTGCCTTTGGGAGGGGGATAGCCTTCACAATGACAAGTTAATTCCGTTCCTATAACGGGCTTGCATTTCAAAAAATCATATTTTTGGCTACAAATAATCATGTTCTTTTGGCCTGTTTTTGCTTTATGTGGGAGACTAAGCGTATTCCCAGATTTACGCAGACGATAAAAAACAGCGATATTTTTGTTTTGATGCCATCCTCTTACTACAAGCCACCATGCTCTACCGATTTTTTGAATATCCACACTTCTTACATTTACAATTCCATTTATTTCAATGGGTTGTAGTCCTGATAGCTCACTGGGCTCTTTTTCTGCAGAGACAACAAACCTCAGTCGCACAATAGAATCGGTTCCAAATTGGTTTTTTGTTTGAATAGAAGATGTATTTAATATGAATTTCTCTTCTCTTGGGTATTTTGGTTTTAATATTTTTTTTATATCTCCCGTGTCTATCAATGTGGGTATTATACTATAAATAGTGCTTGGGGTAATTAACAGATTGCTATTACTGTTTTCAACCAACAAGTCTTCTAATGCTAAATTCTTGAGTAAATTCGTGTCTATTGCATATGCTATACTTGATTGATTTTGAATCCATGCAATTTTGACCTGAGCTAAAAGTTGCAAAACACATAAATTTAATATTACAAGTAGAAACACTAATTTATTGTTCTTCATAGTCTAAATAAATTTTTCTTTTATTAATGATAAACGAAAGACAAATAAACCCTTCTCAAATTACTATTTCATACATCAATTTTGTTTAAATAATTGAATTTAAACACATACAATTTTAAGGTTCACGAGTTAAATATTAATTCCTAAAGGGCAAAGA
>DDBO01000032.1 GCA_002332755.1 Bacteroidales bacterium UBA2030
GGAACAGGAAAATAAAGCCAAGCGCATATAGCAAAGGGGGTTTAAGGTCGATGGAACCCCCATAAAGCGTGGCTACCCAGTTGAATACCTTAATGGCACTGGGAACAGCAACCAAAAATGTTAGAAGAGAGAAGATAACCCGTGCAGGTCCGCTCATGCCACTGGTAAACATGTGATGCCCCCAAACAAAATAACCGATAAACGCTATAGCCAGGCTTGAATAGGCAATGGCCTTATACCCGAAAATTCTTCGCCGGGCAAAAACAGGTATAACTTCTGAGATTACCCCCATACCGGGTAAAATCATGATGTAGACAGCCGGGTGAGAATAAATCCAAAAAAGGTGTTGATAGAGAATGGGGTCGCCACCCAATGAAGGATCGAAAAGACCAATTCCCAGCATACGCTCGACAGCAATCATCAGAAGAGTTATGCCAACCACCGGAGTTGCAAGCAATTGTATCCACGCCGTAGCATATAGTGCCCAGGCAAAAAGCGGCATGCGAAACCATGTCATCCCGGGAGCTCTCATCCGGTGGATAGTAACAATGAAATTGAGACCTGTAAGAATGGAGGAGAAACCCAATATAAAAGCTGCCAAGACTGCAATGGTGACATTGGTACCTGTTCTTACACTGTAAGGGGCATAAAAAGTCCAACCCGTATCGGGAGCATTTCCAAACAAAAGCGTGGAGAGAGCCATCAAGGCGCCCAAAATGTAAAGATACCAGGAAAGCAGATTGAGTTTAGGAAATGCCACATCGCGTGCACCAAGCAACAAAGGAAGTGCAATGTTCCCAAATACTGCAGGAATACCGGGAATTACAAATAAAAAAATCATGATCACCCCATGCAAGGTAAACAAAGAATTGTAGGTCTGAGGTTCTACGATATCCTTACCTGGGTTCATCAATTCTAAACGCATCAGGATGCCCAACAATACACCAATAAGGAAGAAAGCTGTCAACGAATAAAAGTAAAGCAGGCCAATGCGTTTGTGGTCGGTCGAGGTAATCCAGGCCCAAATACCCTTTTTCCCTCCCGTATCCTGGAAAAAATTCAAATGTTGAACGGTTTCACTCATGGACTATCAGGTATTTAATTTCTGTTTAGGTTTTAACCAGAGGATAAGAAATAACAGCAAAGCAGCTCCGAGCACAAGTGCTCCGGTTACTTTGGTAATATTGAACACGTATTTTTTGCCTTCGGCATCGTAGCTAAAGCAAAATTTGAGTACTTTACTGATAGTGGGGCCGGACTTTTCCTGGCTTGCTTCAACAATAGCCATTTTCAGGTCGAAAGGAAGAAAATATGTACCGTGCAGATACCGGGTAATCTTTCCATGAGGACTAACAACCATGATAGCCGCGGCATGTACATAATCTTTACCCTGATGCAAATACCTGAAGCCAAAGGTCTGGGTGGCTTTGGTTATGTTCACGCTGTCGCCCGTGAGCCAGATCCAGGAGGCTGTATCAACAGGTTTTTTAATTTGTTTAAGGTAATTGTGTTTTTTCTTTTTGCCAAGTGTTGGTGTATCACTGGGATTGAAAGAGATGGTAATAACCTGATAGTCTTTGCCTAATTCAAGGTCGCTTCGGGAAATTACCTCGGCAAGGCCGTCTAATAGGGGGCTACATAACCCGGGACAATTATAATATACGAATGAGACAACAGTGGGCTTGGTGATGAGCGATTTTAAATTTACAAGTGTACTGTCCTGGTTCACCAACCAAATATCATTTGGCAAAATTTCGTCCAGGTGCTCATAAATTCCAACAGGTCCGTCTGAGGAAAATTTTTTGGGGTCGAAGGTCTGGCCAGACGCTGAAAACACGCCCACCATCAGGATGGAGAGGAGTATTCGAAAGTTCATTTGCTTGTTTTAAAGCATTCTAACAAGCATACAACATTTTTGTTTACTCCTCAATATACAATTCTCCCTGAGGGGCCTTTGCATTAGGGGGATTGCTGCCTTTTAAACTAATCACATAGCTTGCCAATTGCAGAATCTGCTCTTCAGTAGCCTGATCCTTAAAGGGTGGCATGCCTTTGGCAGCTACGCCATTTTTAATAACTTCATAGATATTTTTGATACCGCCTCCATGAATCCAATAATTATCCGTAAGGTTGGGTCCGATAGTATTGCCTTCACCCAAATCACCGTGGCAAGAATTGCAGACTTTTTGTTTGTACAATTCTTGTCCTTTGGCGAGGTTGGCTTCATCAGTAAAGGCAACTATCTCTAATTCCGCTTGGGGGCCTTTGGCTGCAGCAGCAAGATCCATCTCTCGTTTGTATTCATCTTCAGGGAATAAGCCCTGCTTAAAAACATGGTAATGAAACACATAAATTACTCCAAAGAAAATGGTGATATAGAACAGATACATAAACCAGCGAGGAGGATCATTATCCAATTCTTTGATTCCGTCAAAATCGTGGGGGAGCAACAATTCATGCTCACCAGGCTTGATATCGGCCTTATTTTCTTCTTGATAGTTATTCATGGTTGATCGGTTTTTGAATTTACGTTTGGATTGCTTTCGTCAAGTGGAGATTGTGCCATTTGGTCAACAAATGACTTTTTTAGGGAGTAAGTGTGAATAACAATAGCAATAAAAACCAGCATAAAAATGATAAGGGCAATGGCCTGATAGATGCCATTTGCTGCAAATTCACCCAGAGCGTATTGTATTAACTTCATAGTTGTCAAGGTTTAACGATTGAACACTTCACCCTGAGGGGCTTTGGCATTGGGAGGATTCGTTCCTATGATGCTGATTACAAAACTGAAAACCTTTTGCAACTCTTCAGGTTTAAGCATAGCATTTTGCGCTGGCATACCCTTTTCGGGAAAGCCATTGTAGATGCTGTGGAAAATATCATCATTGGTTCCACCGTGCAACCAGTAATTATCGGTCAGGTTAGGACCTACCGCATTGCCTTGGCCTTCAGGCCCATGGCAGGCAGCACAATAAGTGGCGTAAAGGGCTTTTCCCTGGGTGAGGCTGGATTCATCTTCCAGCAAATCAGGAGCAGGTTTAATGTCTTTTTCCGTTTTTTCATTTCCACCAGGTAAAGCAATGTCGCGGCCTAATTTGTGCATATAAGCTATCATGGCAATAATTTCTTTGTCCGGGGTAATATCAATCCCATTCCCCTGTAATTCGGCAGCTATCTGTGAAGCCTGATGCATTAAATCTTTGTTTGCTTCTTTTTCGTAACCCTCAGGATAGGGAACACCCAACCATTTCATTACCCGAATCTTTGCAGCGGTAGTAGATGTATCGAGGGCATTTGTAATAAGCCATGGATAGGCAGGCATAATAGATTGTTGATTCATCTTCTGCGGGTCCAGAAAATGATTGTAATGCCAGGCCGCAGTTTTATACATTTTACCGCCAGGTACGCCGGCTCTTAACAAATCGGGGCCAGTACGCTTGCTACCCCACTGGAACGGATGGTCATAAACAAATTCTCCCGCTTTGGCATAGTCACCATAACGCTCCGTTTCGCTGCGGAAAGGACGCACCATTTGGCTATGGCAGGTGTAGCAACCTTCGCGAATATAAATATCGCGACCCTGAAGTTCCAAAGGAGAGTAAGGCTTCATGGATTCGATGGTGGCTATGTTGCTCTTTACGGATAAAAAGGGCACGATGCTGACAACCGAGGCTATCACCACGGCCACTATTACCCAGAAAGTGAATTGCAGCGGTTTACGCTCGAGCCATGCATGACGCTTTTCTCCTTCCATTCTGTTTGAAGGATACGTGGGCAAAGGTTGAACTTCAGCTACTTCATCTGCTACAAAAGAACCCTGCCTGATTGTTTTAACAATATTAACGACAAACAAAACAGCACCAGATAGATAGAGCAAGCCACCCAGGGCACGGGTATAATACATTGGAAGTATTTGTACCACGGTCTCCATAAAATTAGGATAGCGCAAAAAACCTTCCTCTGTAAACTCTTTCCACATCAGGCTTTGAGTAATTGCGGCCCAATAGAGGGGTATGGCATACAGCAAGATTCCTAAGGTACCCAGCCAAAAATGCGTATTTGCCCATTTTACGCTATACAGTTTTGTATTGAAAAGTCTGGGAATAAGATAGTAAAGCATGGAAAAGGTCAGGAATCCATTCCAGGCCATACCCCCAATATGTACATGGCCGATAGTCCAATCGGTGAAATGGGTAATGGCATTCACTAATTTCGTTGACATCATGGGGCCTTCGAATGTACTCATGCCGTAAGCAGTCACAGCCACCACCATAAATTTAAGGACAGGGTCTTCTCTTACTCTGTCCCAGGCACCTCTGAGGGTTAATAAACCATTAATCATGCCTCCCCACGAAGGAGCAATCAACATAACAGAAAACACTGTACCCAAAGTTTGCGCCCAATTAGGTACTGATTGATAAAGCAAATGATGCGGTCCTGTCCAGATATAGATAAAAACCAAAGCCCAGAAGTGAATGATCCCCATTCGATAACTATAGATAGGGCGATTGGCCTGCTTGGGTAGGTAATAATACATCAACCCCAGATAGGGTGTCGTTAGAAAAAAGGCTACCGCATTGTGCCCATACCACCACTGCACAAGTGCATCCTGCAATCCGGCATATACCGGATAACTTTTGAGCAGACTGACCGGTATTTCAATGGAATTAAAGACATGCAAAACCGTGACCGTCACCCAGGAGGCTATATAGAACCAAATGGCTACGTATAGATGTTGTACCCGCCGCTTGGCTATCGTTCCAAACATATTATAACCAAAAGCTAACCATACCACAGCTATCATTATATCTATAGGCCATTCCAATTCTGCATATTCTTTCGACATCGTAAAACCAAGGGCTAAGGTTATGGCGGCTAAAACAATAATCAATTGCCAACCCCAAAAATGAAAATAGCTGAGCAAATCGCTATACATGCGGGTTTTAAGCAGCCTTTGCATAGAATGATAAACCCCTGTAAAAATGGCATTTCCTACAAAAGCAAAAATTACCGCATTGGTATGAATAGGTCTTATTCGTCCGAAGGTAAGAAAAGCCGTGTTAAAATTGAAGATTGGATGGGCCAATTGCAAAGCAATCAGAAGCCCGACCAACATGCCTACAAGTCCCCAAAAAATGGTAGCATAGGCAAAATACTTGACGATTTTGTTGTCGTAATGGATTCTTTCGGTTTCCATAAAATTTGGATTTTGGTTATGATGGATTTGATTTTGAATTCAATTCATTCACATGGGATGGATCTGTGTTAGGCTCAGGAGTATGCAGCTCATCATGTAAAATTCTGACCGAAGGGGTATAAGTATCATCGAATTGACCACTTTTAGTCGCCCAATAAAAGGCAACCAAAAATCCAAGAGCTAGTAAAAAACCTGCAGATGCCAGTATTAAAATAATGCTCATGTACCTATTGCATATTAAGGTATTGAATTACCATAGCCAAATATATAAAACAAAATTCATATATTTTATAATCTTTTGTTATTTAAACAGAATTCAAATTATGCGTGGTGACTTTTTTAAATAAAAATGTGCAAGCAGACTGGTAGCCACAGTTGTAAAAGCCACAACACTTACGGAACTGGCAGGCATAAGAATGGCGGCAATAAGGGGAGAAAGTAGTCCGCGTGCAGCAAAGCTTAAACCTACAATATTATAAATGAGTGAAATTAACAAAGAAGCCCTGACAACTCCCATGTTTTTCCTACTCATCTGAAGAAAACGGGGTAATATGGGCAAGGAATCCGCCTCGAGAATTGCATCGGAGGCAGGTGTAAAATAATAAACCCTGTCGGCAATGCTTATGCCCGCAAGGCCGGCACTTAGTGCCCCTGCATCGTTGAGGCCATCGCCGATCATGATAACTCGTTTGCCCCTGTTAACCAACTCACGGATATAATCCCGCTTTTCAACAGGGGAAAGACGAAAACGAACATTTTCGGGAGCAAACCATTTGCCGATGGGCAAGCCGGTGGCAGAGGTATCTCCACTGATTAAATGCAATTCATAATCCTGGGCTACTTCAGAAATAAGAATATCTATACCTTCTCTCAGTCTGGCTCCGATTTCAAAAAATCCAATAGGCTCGTCTCCTAATCTGAGGTAAACACGGGGTGAGGAATCATCATCCCTTTCGAAGCCGGGTAATTGTGTAAATTCGGCTGAGCCTGCCATTACTCTTTTTCCTTTGTATACCGCCAACAATCCGCGAGAAGTCAATTCCCGGTAATTTTCAAGAGATAATGTTGCGTCGCCTTCACCTAAATACTTATAGACAGCCTGGCTGAGCGGGTGAGTGGAGTGCATGAAAAGACTCCTGAAAACCATTCGTTCTTCTTCAGAAAGTTTTCTGCCAAAATACTTAACATCGTAAACATCAGGGCGAGTGAGGGTTCCGGTTTTATCGAAAACTATGGTATCGGCATGAGCCAGTTGCTCTACCACTTCAGGTTTCTTTAGATAGAACCCTTTGTGTCCAAAATAGCGACGTGTGTTTCCAAAGGTAAATGGCAGGGTAAGGGCAATGGCACAAGGACAAGCCACAATAAGCACCGAAACAAAAGCCCTGACGGCCAGTGAAGGATTAAAAACAAGCCAGAATATTAATGTAATTAAAGAAACACTCAAAAGCCCATAAACAAAGTAATGACTCACTTTAGTAATTAACGGCTGAAGGCTACTTTTCTTCTCATTTTCGTCGTCATGATGCTGGTTCCAAAGTGAAGTAAGCTTACTTTCATCAACTGCAGCAGAAACTTCAACATAAATACTTTCACCGATTTGCCTGCCTCCGCCAAACACGGCCTGGCCTTCGCTTACTGCCACGGGTTTCGATTCACCCGTCACAAAGCTATAATCAATCGTTCCAACACCCGATCTCAGTATGCCATCCGCAGGAATAAGTTCCTTATTTCTTATCCTCAGAATATCCCCGGGTTTTATTTCTTTCAGCAGAGTGCTTTCTTCCACTCCTGAATCATTAACCCGGGTTACTGCTACAGGAAAATATGCCTTATAATCCCGTTCAAACGATAAAGCATCGTAAGTTTTCGATTGATACCATTTTCCGATAAGCAATAAAAATACAAATCCAGCAAGAGAATCGAAATATCCATTGCGTCCCTCACCCAACACCATCCACGTACTTTGCCCCCACAATGCAAGCATGCCGATTGAAATAGGAAGATCTAAATTTAAAATACCATGTTTCAGATTTTTGAAGGCCGATAGAAAATAATCGCGCCCTCCGTACAACATGGCAAGTGTACCCAAAAACAAATTGATAAGGTTAAAAAGCTGATGCAGAGGTCCGTCGATGGGTTCATGAATAGCTAGATATTCAGGGAAACTAAACAACATGGTGTTACCAAAACAGAAACCTGCAACTCCCAATTGGAGAATCAGAATCCTGGAATTGCGCCTTCCTTTTTGGCCTTCGGTTTGTTCGAGCGTAATTTCAGGTGCATAATGAATAGAATCGAGTAAATCGGCCAATTGCCGAAGTGAAATATTTTTGGGACGGAAAACAACAGATACTTCCTTTTTATTGAAATTAACCATCGAAGTCACAATCCCGGGATGCATTCGGTGAAGGTTCTCGAGAAGCCAAATACAGCTGCTGCAATGAATGGCAGGGATATAAAAGGTAACCCGGGAGAATTGCTCATTCGAAAATTCAAGCAATTTCCTTTTTATTTCCTCTTTATCCAGAAATGCATAACGCGAGGAGGAGCTTGCATTTTCATCGGTCTTCACCCCCTGGGGAATATCCATTAAGGTGTAATACTGTCCCAGTTTGTTTTCTTCCAGAAGCTGATACACTGTCCGGCAACCCTGGCAACAAAAGGGTTTACCGTCGTAAATTACGGGGTCTTTGCCGCAATCTTCACCACAATGTGCACAAATTAATTTTTCTGCCATCACCTATAGCTCAGAAATTAAAATGAAGGAGCTATTCCTGCAATACGCCGCGTCTGAACCCCTGGTTCATTTAACTTCTTTTGACCATTATGAAATTTCAAGCCTGAAAGGAGGATTTTCCTATTTTATAAATTTTCCAAACCAGCGACAGGATGTAAGCAAAAGTGACAAGGGCACCAGAGACTGCAGCCAGATAAGAGAACAGGAGCCATAATGGCAGCTTATGGTTATCATTCCATAAAGAGCGGGCATCCTTAATATTGTGAGGAATGAGTTTAATGCCCCAGGTTTTGGTTTGCTGGGTTACAGCCATACCAAATTCTTCCTGTTCTGATTCAGGAATGCGGGCAATAATCACCACATTTCCGGCCGTATCTGCAGGGAGGTCTTCGGGGAATACGGCGCTAACATATCCGTTTACATCGGTTAAAACTCCGGCTTCGCTCAGACGTAAATCGCGGAAATATCTCTTTACTGCGATTTCGACCGGGACACCACTCGTAGGTATTCTTTTATCATTTTCTATCCGAAACGCCCTGGCATAAATAGTTTTGGAATCTTCATCGAATCCAAGAGCCAGTCGAATTTTTCCCGTAGCCACAGTAGTATCATTCTCTGAAGCAGTAACTTCAGCCGCAACCGCTGGTGCCTCTGTTGCCTCCGCCTGCCCTGCCGGCTCGGCAGCGTTATCAGCTACTTTTTTTTTTGACAGGCTTCTCACAAAATTGATGATATTCCAACGATCCTGCTCAGGAAGGGTAGCCTTAAACGATGGCATGGCTCCCCTTCCATTGGTGATTTTATAAAACATTTCTCCATCGGTATTTTTCTGATACTGGTCGGAGGCCGGATCAGTAGGCTTGGGATTCAGCGGCAAACCATTATTTTTTCCAGGGTCTCCATGACAACTCTTGCAGTGTGTATTATAAAGGTTTTTGCCTTTACTGATACTCTCTGCCGAAGAAGCTACAGGATTTTTCCTGGCCTTTTCAGCTGCCGGCACAACCCATGTACCCTGGGCATATCCCAATATGAAAACAATACTCAGTATAGCTGCGGTGAATAATCCTTTAAGGTTCATATGGTTTGTTTTTGATAGTGAAAATAAAAATTACTTAATAACACTCTCGTCAATTCCTTGTTCATGGGCAGTTTCCCAGATGGGAACTATGGGAAAAAGCTTAGCGATTATGGTAATTACGATAAGAACCCCAACCATGGGCAGTAAGGTGAGCATGATTTCAACTCCCGTAGGCTTGTAGGTAATGAAATTTTGCGGTACATTTTGGATGGGCAAATAAGGGTGTTGCTGGGTGGGGACAACGATAAGCAAACGCTTGAACCATGCACCCACCAGTACGAAAATGGAAATTATAAGAGCAGGAAGAGGTTTACGGAAGGGTTTAAATATCAGCAAAAGCATGGGAATTACTAATCCGCCGAGCTGAGTAGCCCAAAACATTACTGCCCAATTGCCTGTAAACAAAGCTTCGAGGTGGTGCCCTTCGGCCTTCCGCATTTTATATGCAGGTACAAAATATTCGTTAAGATTGAAATACAAGTAGATAAAGCACATTAACACCAATAATTGTCCCATGCGGTTGAAATGGGCCTCGGTGATATAGTTGTGCAACTTGTAATTCGTTCTGAAAAAATACATGGCGATGATTACTGCAGCTACCCCGCTAACGAAAGCGCCAGAGACAAAATAGGGGCCAAATATGGTAGAGTCCCACCCTACACGAAGCGTAGAGGCAAAAAGCCAGGAGGTAACTGTATGAATAGCTAAAGCAGTAGGAATAATAAGGATGGCAAGAACACGAATGGATTTTTTGATAAGGGCGTATTGCTCAGGGGCAGCAACCCAATTAGCAGACAAAAATTTATAAACAGCTTGCTGCCATTTAGGGGAATTTTGCATGCGACGTCTCAAAATAGCGGCATCGGGGATCATGGGTATAAACAACAGAAGCAGACTGATGATGACATAGGTGGTAACCACCGTAACATCCCAGAGAATGGGGGATTGCAGCCTGCCATGAAGGAAAAGGTAGGGAAACCTGTCGGGGCGCCCCATATCGATAATAATAACAATGCCGGCAAACATGGCAAAGGCCAAAGCAATGGTTTCGGCAATACGGGTAAGAGGGGTTATCCAGGGGATGCGGAGCAAGCCCAGCACAGAGGTAATGAGCATACCTATGAGCGAGGTGGCTACAAAAAATACAAAATTGCTGATGTACATTCCCCACTGAACATAATCGCGCAGGGCCGTAACGCCCAATCCATCACGAAGCTGCAAATAATAGGCATAAAAACCCAGTGTGAGCATCAGAAGTAAAAAAAGCACCCATATTTCCAATCCTTTATGACTTTTCAGCGGCCGAATGAGGTCATCCTCGATTTGGGTAAGCCGCTGACGCGATTCCTCCAACGATAACTTTTTTTCCATATTTGTTCAGGTTTTGTTCACGATACAATTGACTTAGCTATGCGAGGCAGTCTGTTCCTCACCGGGAGCGGGAAATATTCTGTTTTTGGGTGGTAGGTAAAATACCCTGGGCTTTGTACCTAACTCTTCAAGATAGGTATAACCCCCATTGTCCTTTATGAGTTGAGAGAAGCGCACTGCTTCTTTTGTGGTGCCATTCACCACAACATCCTCGTTCATATCGCCAAACCAATAAACGCCATTCGGGCATGAAGATACGCAATAGGGTAATTCACCTTTACGCAGGCGGTCGGCACTGAAAAGGCATTTAGAAATGGTACCTTTCTTCTGAGGTACATTGAGTTCTACGTCATAAGGTTGGTCTTTGTATTTCTCACTGTCGCGGGGTTCAAACCAGTTAAATATCCGGGCGCTGTATGGGCAGGCAGCAACACAAAAACGACAACCAATGCAACGAAGGTTGTCGATGAGCACAATGCCATCCTGCCGTTTGAAGGTCGCATTCACAGGACAAACCTTTACGCAAGGGGGATTGTCGCAATGGTAGCAGGGTTTTGGCATATAATACGGAGCACTGTGTTCCGAATCCTTCATCACCAGTGTATTGATGTGATATTGATCCGGGCGGAGCTGATGGGCAGCCTGGCAGGCAGCAATACACATACGGGCATTGCGGCATTTGGCCAGATCGATAACCATGACCCAGCTTTTTCCTGGTATGCCTTCTCTTCCCCTGCGCTGCATTTCGTCTTCAATATCAAGCTCTTCCTGCTCTATTTTTTGCAATTCGCTCTCAGGAACTTCTACGAGCTGTCCATCGGCCGTAAGAACTCTTACCTTTTTTCCTTCAGGATGTTTCCGTTCTTCATAATCTGAAGCTACATAAACTGCGCCGGCAGCAGCAGCCACACCAACGCCGGCAAATATTCCTATTTTCTTCAGAAAATCACGGCGGCCTTCACCATCATTTTCTGGTATATGGGTGTTTTCTTCCATAATCTAAATTGGTTTTGGTTATTGGCATTATAAAAATAAAAACTTTTATCACTTTGTTCATACGTTTAGATATGGTAATGCTTAATTTAGAAAAACAAAAGGCCATCTTCGGATGGCCTTTCAATCACAATTATATGTATGTCAATTATTTACAACATAATTAAAAATCAGTATAAATTAGAGATCACCAACTTCCCGAAGCACCTCCTCCACCAAAACTGCCACCGCCGAAGCCTCCAAAACCTCCACCACCGAAGCCACCCCCGAAAGGACCTCGTCCTCCACTAAAATCGCTCCATTTTCCCCGTTGACCCATATTCCCTAACATATTCATCCACATCAAGGTAGAGAGAATAGAACCCGTATTGGTTCCTGCGTGATAGTAATTTTGCCTTCCTTTAAAAATCACCAGCGCAAAAATGAGGAGAATTACCACAAGTACTATAAGGCCTGCAATAGGGTCTCCCTCTCCTTTAAGGTAATCTTCAGCCTTATATTTACCAGAGGAAAGTTGCATGATGATGTTGGCTGCTGCTTCTATACCGCCGGTATAATCTCCCTCTCGGAATCGGGGTATCATTTCGGTTTCAATGATGCGCTTGGAGACTGCGTCGGTTATCACCTCCTCAAGGCCATATCCAACGGAAATTCTTATACGTCCGGGGCCCTCGTCATTTTTAGGTTTCAAAACGATAAGCACTCCATTGTTTTTCCCTTTTTGCCCCACTCCCCATTTCTCTGCCAACCGGTCGGCAAAATCAGTTATATCGTAATCGCCCAGCGATGGAATTGTTACAATGGCAATTTGCGTTGAAGTTGAATCATCGAAAGCTACCAATTTGGCTTCGAGCATGGCTGTGCGTTCGGGTTCGAGCACGCCCGCCAAATCGTTAACTAACCTGGGTGGCACAGGACGCTCGGGCAAATCGGCTGCTTTCAAAGGCAATATTACCATCAGCAAGCTGAGCATTAATAATCCACGAAAGGGCTTTCTTTTATTCATCACCGAAGGATATTTCGTTGGGGAGTTCATTAACATCATTGCGTTGAATAGGGAAATATTTTTGGAGGTAGTGGCCTATTTCATTAATTACCTCAACAAGACCATCCGAGAATCTTCCTTCTCTGAAATGGATAAGAGCATTCATTTTAAGGTTCTCCCAAAAATCTTTAGGCACAACCGAATTAATACCTATGTCGCCGATGAAGGCAAATTTGCGGCTTTCCAAAGCCAGGTATATAAGAACACCGTTGCGTTTTTCGGTTTTATGCATACCGAGCTTCTCGAAAATATAGGCAGCGCGATCGAGCACTTCACCAGGACAACGTGTTTCGATGTGAACCCTTATTTCTCCTGAAGTTTCCAACTCTGCATCGCGGATTGCTCTTTCGATACGGCTGCGCTCCTCCTCGGTGAACCAACTTTTGGCTGTTTTAAACATTTTCAACATGGTAAATTTCTTTTTGCTGATGAAACGAAAGGCAGGAAAACCCGTCGGGTTCCTGCCTTGAGAATCATTAGGGCTATTTTAGAATTCAACTTTTGGTGCGGTTTCAGCGCCTTCAGCAGCCTGGAAATAGGCCTTTTTCTCGAAGCCAAACATCGATGCGAAAATGTTGCGCGGGAAAGTCCTGATATTCGTATTGTATGCTTGAGCCATTTCGTTGAACTTGCGACGCTCGACTGCAATCCGATTTTCTGTTCCTTCCAGTTGCGACTGAAGTTCCAGGAAGTTTTGATTGGCTTTGAGGTCGGGGTAGCGTTCGACCACCACCATCAACCTTGCTAAGGCAGAGCTCAAACCATCCTGGGCAGCCTGAAATTTCTGCAAGCTGGCTTCATCAAGCTTTTCGGGGTTGATCTGCACAGAAGTAGCCTTGGCCCTTGCCTCAATAACATCGGTCAGGGTTTTCTGCTCGAAATTGGCGTAGCCTTTCACTGTATTCACCAGGTTAGGAATGAGGTCGGCCCGGCGCTGATATACATTCTCAACATTCGCCCATTGTGCGTTTACAGCCTCCTCCGACTTCACAAGTGAGTTATACATACCTATACCCTGAAAAATAAAGACAAGAATAACAAAAACAATTACCAGGGTAATAATGAGTCCTTTTTTCATAATGATTGGATATTTGGTTTAAAACAGGTTTGAATAAACGTGCACAAATATAATTCATCCCGCAGGAGTGATACCTGCGGGAGGGTTAGTTTCACGAAATAAAATTCACCGAACGCTTCACAAATTCAGTCAGGGCCTGGCCTTTGAGCATACCTTGCTGCAGCAACGCCAGGTCTTTGAGCTGGCTTGCCAGGCTTTTCCGACGGTTTTCGTCCTGCTCTTCGGCCAAAGTAAATACCAACGGATGATTGGCATTGATAACCAAATTCAGATGGTCGGGCAGATTGTCCATATACGACATGCTCCCGCCAAGGGCCGACATATCTTTCATCCTGCGCATGTATTCAGGACGGGTGATCATCACCGGAAGGTCGGTTTCGCTGAGATTCTCAAACTCAATACTAAAGGTAACCTTATCCACCAACTCCTCGAAAAGTTTTTTCAAAGATTCTTTCTGGCTATCGCTGAGCTTTGAAATTGTGTTTTCTTCTTTGGGTATCAGCTTGTCGATTACATCAGCATCCACACGCACAAAACGCGATTTATCGAATTTGGTTTCGATGTGGTTGATGAAATGATTGTCGAGAATACCATCCATCAGCAATACATTGTATCCTTTTTCGCGTGCGGCCTGGATAAAAGTATGCTGACCTTCGGGATCGCTGGCATATAAATAAACCAGTTGCTTGTCTTTATCGGTTTGGTTTTCTTTAATCAGCCTACGATACTCTTCAAAAGTATAGTATTTGCTGTCGATGTCGCGGAACAGGTAGAACTTTTCGGCTCTTTCGTAGAATTTCTGTTCCGAGATCATTCCGTATTGAATGAACACTTTAATATCGTCCCATTTCTTCTCAAAATCTTCACGGTTGTTCTTGAAAAGTTCTTCAAGTTTATCGGCCACCTTTTTGGTGATGTGTCCTGATATTTTCTTTACCTGCGGATCGCTTTGCAGATAACTGCGCGACACGTTCAGGGGAATATCTGGTGAATCGATGACGCCGTGGAGCAGGGTAAGAAACTCAGGCACAATTCCTTCTACATTGTCGGTTACATACACCTGATTGCAATAAAGCTGGATTTTTTCTTTTTGCACTTCCACCCTGTCGCGACGAATTTTCGGGAAGTAGAGAATGCCGGTAAGTGTGAAAGGATAATCTACGTTGAGGTGAATCCAAAACAGGGGTTCATCGAAAGTATATGGATAGAGTTCACGGTAAAAATTCTTGTAATCCTCGTCGCTGAGATCAACGGGCTTGCGTGTCCAGAGAGGCCGGGTATTATTGATAATCCGGGGCTTTTCTACCTCTTTGTAAACATCGTTTCCATCCTTGTCTTTTTCTCCCTCTACCTTTTCCCTGACTTTTTCCGTGCCAAATATTATCTCGACAGGCAAGAAACGGCAATATTTCCGCAACAATTCGAGCACACGGTATTCTTCGAGAAATTCCTCATTGTCTTTATTGATATGCAAAACGATATCAGTGCCTCTCTCAGTGCGGCTACCTTTTTTCATGGTATAATCGGGTGAACCGTCGCATTCCCAAATCACGGGCTCTGCGCCTTCTCGATAAGAAAGGGTATGAATCTCCACCTTGTCGGCTACCATGAACGAACTATAGAAGCCTAAGCCAAAATGACCAATCAGCTGACTGGCCTCAGCTTCTGATTTTCCTTTGAATTTACTGATAAATTCTTCGGCGCTTGAAAAAGCAATCTGGTTGATGTACTTATCTACTTCCTCGGCAGTCATCCCAATGCCCCGGTCGCTAACGGTCAGTGTCTTTTTCTTTTTGTCGAGCTTTACCTCAATTTGCAACTGACCCAGTTCACCTTTCACTTCGCCCAACGAGGCAAGCCCTTTGAGCTTGGTCGTGGCATCAACCGCATTGGCAATCAATTCGCGGAGAAAAATCTCATGCTCCGAGTAAAGGAATTTTTTGATTATTGGAAAAATATTCTCGGTCTGAACGTTAATTTTACCTTTCTGTACTGAACTCATGCCTAATAATGTTTTAATCTACAGGCCACAATTTCGACAAAGGCCGTGCCACGAAAAGTTTGCCTGCCATTTTGGCAAAGTATATAAAAAACGAAAGACGAAGCTATCCCAGCTTCATCTTTCAAAACTCACAAAAGTAAGGTTGCTGAAGTTGGGTTTGGGAGTATTCAACAGAGGCCAAATCCAAATAAATGAATTTAAGGCCTGAGCAACCTCAATGCAAAAATAACATTTTTTTCAATCCTTTCGTATGAGGGTATTACGAATAAATGTCTTAGCCACCTAATTCGCCTGACAAAAATTAACAACTTAGTTTTGTACAGTAAATTAGCAAGAAAATGAGTAACAGTTAGCGAAGATTTCAGGTGGAAGAACCTTCGTGAAGGAGAGAGCCACGGTGTTGGATCGACTTGCCATAAACACCAGATTTTACGAAGTATGTTTTATAACTGGAAAGCACAAAGCGGAGAATTTGTCAAGGGCGATAATACCTCTGAAAAAATAATAAAATTCAACCTCGCTTGTATTCCCCTTGACACTCTCGGAGCGTGGGCAAACTTTGGTTAAGCAGAAGGACAAAAAAATGTCCTAAATCCTTTTTAAAATTCTGTCCAGAGACTAGGGTGGCAAACTAAACGCAGATAAGAGTGAAGGGCTTGAATTAAGTACTGCACTCCGCCTGATGCAAAACCCATGTTAGCGGGTCGTTGTTTTTCTCTGTCAAAAAGTTATGTTTTGTTCAGGTAAGTTGTTAATGTTTTGTCTTAGCCCCCTAATTC
>DDBO01000062.1 GCA_002332755.1 Bacteroidales bacterium UBA2030
TGGCCCCATTGGATGAACGGAACTACAGGTAAGGTTATTCCTTTCAGTACCTACGACAACGGAGGAGACCTGGTTGAAACGGCTTTTCTGGTGCAGGGTTTGCTTACTGCACGTGGTTTTTTCGATGGAGATGGAACCGAAGCCGAATTGCGTAATTTGATCACCGAACTCTGGGAATCGGTCGAATGGGATTGGTATAGCCGCGGAGGCAATGTATTGTATTGGCACTGGTCCCCGAATTACCAATGGCAGATAAATATGCAAATCCGAGGGTTTAATGAAACCATGATTGTTTATCTACTGGCCATTGCCTCACCTACGCATCCGGTACCTGCCTCGCTCTACCATTCGGGTTGGGCAGGAGCTTCTTATTACCTAAACGGAAAGACCTTTTATGGATACAAAATTGACGTAGGCTGGGATTATGGTGGCCCTTTATTTTTTACACATTACTCTTACCTCGGTTTCGATCCCCGGAATAAAAAAGACAAGTACACCAATTATTTCATCAATAACCGCAACATTTCATTGATTCACCACGCCTATTGCGTAGCTAATCCCGGAAACCATGTCGGGTATGGAGACGATTGCTGGGGGCTGACTGCAAGCGACGATCCAGACGGATACGCCGTGCATGAGCCGACAGCTTCCCGCGACAATGGAACCATCAGTCCTACGGCAGCTTTATCCTCCTTTCCATATACACCCGAAGAATCTATGAAGGCACTCCGGCATTTTTACCGCAATTTACCCCGCCTTTGGGGAAAGTATGGTTTTTATGATGCCTTTAATGAAAGCCGCAATTGGTGGGCAACATCTTACCTCGCTATTGATCAGGGGCCCATCGTGTGTATGATTGAAAATTATCGCTCCGGACTGTTATGGGAAAAGTTTATGTCAAATCCAGAGATTAACCCGGCATTGCAGGCTATAGGCTTTGTGTCTGATCCGCAGGGTATCGAGATTGTAAATAAAGGTAATATTCAAGTTAACGCATATCCTAACCCGGCATGCGAGAAACTATATCTTTCCCTTAACGCAAATCAATCGGTGGAGAGCAGAATAGAAATAATTGATGTTTTAGGACGGACTGTTTGGCAGGCTGCAGCTAGATTATTAACAGGCCATAATATCTTGGAAGTTGATTTACACAAGTTTGATAAAGGTGTATATGAAGTGAAAATTATTGAAGGCAAGGGAACAGGCAATATTAAATTTCTAAAATTGTAGTTGATAAAAAAATTAAATCGAAATGAAGAAAAGTTAAAATTTTCATTATATTTGCAAGCACTAACCATGTTTAACCTAAATTCTATCATTATGAAAAAACTTTTACTCTCATTATTCTTTGTATCTGCAATGCTCAATTTAATTGCAGATCCTATTCAGGTTACTTTTAATGTAAACATGACTCCCGCTGGTCTCGCTGGTGAGCAGGTATGGATCTCCGGTAATTTTGGTGGCGACTGGGGCTCATGGAACGAACCCGGCACTAATCCCAATTGCGAATTGACTGACCCCGATGGCGATGGATATTTCAGCATCACCATGCTGCTTGAACCAGGCGATTATCAGTTCAAATTCTTCAAAGGCAACGGATGGGATGGCGGTGAATGGCCCGGGGATCCCAACCGCGTAGTTACTATTTCTGCTACATGGGATCACTATTACACCTGGGGACAAAAGATTCAGGATCCTCAAGTGCTTGCCGATTTTGAAGATGGCACATGGGGATTATTGACTCCCCATGTTATGGGTTGTGGAGATTACGATAACGTTGAACTGCATCCAATTGAAGAAACTTTTACAATCGTTGACAACCCCGCCCCCGATGCTATGAACTCCAGTGCAAAAGTTTTGAAATTTAAACGCTGGGGAACTGCAGTAAGTGGAATGGCTTGGGGTGGATTCTGGGCTAATCTGATGCCTTATGCTGATGTGCAGATTAACAAATACGTTCATGTTAAACTCCTGAAACCAGAAATTTCTCCCGTTAAATTCAAACTAGAAAATGGTCCTTCAGGCACCCTTGAAATTGCAAGTGTAAATGCCCAGCAACTCACGGGTCAGTGGGAGGAATTCGTTTTCGATTACTCCGAAAAGGTTAGCCAATTTAAGATTGCAGTGTTAATGCCTGATTTCCCCGAAACCTTCTCTCGGGTAGATCCCATAGATATCTACATCGATGACATTGTCATTAACACCAATCCTAACACTGCAAATGGCATCATCAACAACAACAAGGTATTTATGATGTATCCCAATCCTGTTAAGGATAAACTTTACATCGAAAACTTTGGCCGTATTGATCGCGTAGCTGTTTACAATCTCGCCGGCCAAATGGTTAAGTTGATTGAGCCGCGTACCTCTTCCAAGATTGCTATCGACTTCACTGATCTCAATACCGGTCTCTACCTGGTTAATGTTTTGAACAGCGAAGGCAAATCAGTTACACACAAGGTTCAGAAGTAATTTATTAATATCTGAGAATGCTGCCCGGTCAGACAAAAGCGGCCGGGCAGCTTTTTTATGGAGAAACTGTAAAAATCATAGTTATGAGAAAATTTTTTTTAGTTCAGCTGATTATTCTT
>DDBO01000065.1 GCA_002332755.1 Bacteroidales bacterium UBA2030
TTTGGCCTCCGGAAATGGAACCAATGCAGAAACCATTATCCGCTATTTTGAAAACCACCCTGTGATTGAGGTGGCAGGAGTTCTCTGCAACAAACCTGGTGCCGGCGTCATCCAAAGAGCCCAAAGGGCGGATATACCTGTTTTGGTCTTTAGTAAAAACGACTTTGAAGAAAATGGACGAGTCCATCAATGGCTTCACAGGATGAAGATTACCTATCTGATTCTGGCCGGCTTCTTATGGCAAGTACCTGATTACCTGGTGAAGGAATTCAAAGGTAGAATCATCAATATTCATCCGGCTTTGTTGCCTGCATATGGTGGCAAAGGCATGTATGGAGATCATGTCCATCGGGCGGTGTTGGCTGCAGCAGAAAAAGAAAGCGGAATAACCATACATCTTGTTGATGAAATATATGACCACGGAGAAATTATATTTCAGGCAAGATGCACAGTTCATCTGGATGATACCCCTGAAACCCTTGCTCAGCGAATCCATAAACTGGAACACAAGCATTATCCAGAGGTCATTGAAAAAGTGATAATGAAGAATGCCTTCTAATCGACGCCACTTCAATATCCCGGTTTTTATTCCCGAAGAGGGATGCAGATTTCAATGTGTTTTTTGTAATCAGCGCCAGATTTCCGGGCGGCAGACCATTCCCACAGCAAAAGATGTAGTTGCCATTGTAGAACAACACCTTGCTACTCAGCCGGTAGATGCTGAAAAGGAAATCGCTTTCTTCGGAGGAAACTTCACAGGTCTTCCCATTGAAAGACAAAAACAATTGCTTGAAGCAGCCTACGATTTTTATGTAAAAGGACTTATACGATCCATCCGACTTTCCACCCGTCCCGATTCTATTGATACCGAAAAATTAGCCTTACTCAAACAATACCCCGTAAAAACCATTGAACTGGGGGTGCAGTCCTTTTCCGATCATGTGTTACAAAAGTCCGGGAGGGGTCATACCGCAGCGCAAAACCGGGAGGCAGCGCTTTTGGTAAAAGAAGCCGGATTTGAACTGGTGTTGCAAATGATGACCGGTTTACCCGGCTCTTCTGTTATAGATGAAATGAATACAGCACACTGTATTATCAGCCTTGGTGCTACGGGCACACGCATCTATCCTTGCCTGGTCATCAAGGGGACGGCTCTCGAGAAGCTATTCCGGGAAGGGAAATACAAACCTCAAGAACTTTGGGATGCAGCCCGGCTGATTGCACAACTCATCCGGCTTTTTGAGGAAGCCGAAGTAAAAGTGTTGCGGGTTGGTCTGCATCCCTCCGAAGGACTCATTAATGGCTCCAGCCTGGTTGCGGGCCCCTTCCATCCTGCTTTTCGCGATATAGCCGAAACCCTTCTTTTTAATGATAAGTTTCGACAAATTCCACTTCAAAACGACCAAAAGCAAAACCTCACAATAAAAGTTGCCCCGTCTTCATTGGCGGCAGCTGTAGGGTTTACAAAGTACAATAAAAACCAATTACTTAACCATTTCGGCTCGGTCCGTTTCATTCCCGATAATAATTTACATGCCCGCGAATTCACCTATAGTATTGATTGATAGCAGAATATCTCAGCCAATCATTCATAGGCTTGAGACATTTGCTGAAATAATTCTGTTCGAACCTCAACCGGGTGTTTATGAGGCTATTTCTGCCCATCCCGATATTTTTTTCTGCCATATAGGCGACCTGCTCATCCATTCACCGACCCTGAATTCTTCTCTAATCGGCAAACTAAAAGAAAAAGGAATTGCGCTGGTGCCCGGAGTCAAAATACCGGCTGCCGAATACCCCAACTCTGTCCCCTACAATGCTGTAACCACATCCAAATATCTGATCCACAAACTCAAAGCCACAGATCCTGTTATCCTATCCTGGGCCGGAAAATTCAACCTGCAATTTATTCCGGTCAAACAGGGCTATACACGTTGTAGTTTGCTTCCGTTAAACAACAATCATTATATCACTTCCGACCCGGGAATTATCCAGAACTTAGAAAAATTAGGTTTAGAAATATTTTATTATCCGCCCCACGACATTCTATTACCCGGGTTTTCGCATGGTTTTATCGGAGGCTGTGCCGGTGTATGGGGCAATACAGTGTTCTTCACCGGAACTCCTCAAAATAAAACTACACGTAGGCAACTGGAGTCATTTATCGAAAAAGCGGGAATGAAAACAGAATATCTTTCTGAAAAGAACCTTGTAGATGCAGGGTCATTGCTGTTTTTTTGAAAACGGATAAATCATGCCCCGTTTATCAAATCATAAAAATCTGCCCATTTCCGATTAATAAAACAACGAAGCATTTCTAAGCTATCAGCCCTTTTTGAGGACAAAAATTGATCAGGATAAAGTATCTTTGACTCCATTCAACTCCCTTCTCATGAGCAGGAAAACCATCGTTGTACTTACAGGTGCAGGTATTAGTGCTGAAAGCGGGATCAGTACGTTTCGGGATAATAATGGATTATGGCGCAACTATCGCTTCGAAGAAGTTGCCAGTCCTGAAGCATGGAAAAGAGACCCAGGGCTGGTACTTGAATTTTACAACATGCGTCGCAAAAAGGTATTCGAGGCAGAACCTAACGAGGGACATAAAGCGCTGGTTAGGTTGGAAAAAGCATACAACGTCCAGATCATCACTCAGAATGTTGACGACCTCCACGAAAGGGCAGGTTCATCTCATGTAATTCACCTTCATGGCGAAATTAAAAAAGCTCGCTCTACAGTTGACCCTTCCTTAATCTATAAATTAAATCATTGGGAACTGAAACTGGGTGACAAATGCGAAAAGGGTTCTCAACTCAGACCACACATTGTATGGTTTGGTGAACCTGTACCTGAATTTCCCAAGGCCATCAATATAGCTCGCAAAGCCGATATTTTCATTATAGTCGGAACATCTCTGAATGTATATCCTGCGGCTGGTCTCATTCATTATGTCCCCACAGCTGCTCCGAAGTATTATGTTGATCCTGCACCTCAGTCTACTTCTACAGTATGTGGTTTGGAAATAATTGCCAAAACAGCAGGCAGGGGCTTACCCCCACTGGTTGATAGACTTCTGTCTGTTGCTGATCCCCAAACCTAAACGCTGCTCAGCCCGCCCGATATTTGTAATTTTGCAGCCCACTTTCACATCCCTCATGGACACAACTGCTCCCGATCCGGAAGTTATCTTAGAAAAATTAAGACAATGGTGCGCAGCCAGCGAGCACTGTAGTCGCGATGTCGCCATTAAGCTTCAGCGACTACACTTCCCTGCTGATAAGGTTGAAGACGCTATTGCCACCCTCCGGAAAGAAGGTTTTATAGATGATGAAAGATTTGCCAGAGCCTTCGTCAGAGGTAAATTTCAAAATCTGAAATGGGGCAGGCAAAAAATTGCCAATGAACTTCGGGCCAGGGGATTTGACAAATGTCTAATTGATTTGGCCATGGAGGAAATTCAAGAAGAGGAGTATTTCGGTGTTGTAGAGAAAGAAATCAACAAAAAATTGAATTCTCTTAAAAACAGAGATTCCCTATCGCAAAAGGCGGCTCTGTTGCGTTTTGCATCCTCACGCGGATACGAACTCAGCCTGGTAAGTCGCATCTTAAAAAACCCTGATATAGAATATTTTAATAACACAAATACAGAAGAATAAAACATGATAACACTTGAGCAAATCAAAGATTTGGAAAAAAGGCTGGAAGCCTTGAGGAGGTATCTTTGACATCGACAACCGAAAAGCGATTATAGAAGAGGAAGAGAAAAAAACGCATGAGCCCGGCTTCTGGGACGATCCCCGCGAAGCCGAAAAAACGATGAAGGCCATACGTGATAAAAAAGTGTGGGTAGACCGCTATGAAGAAGTAGATCATCATGTGGGTGATCTGAAAGTGATATTCGAGTTTTTTGAAGCCGGAGAAGCCAGTGAAGAAGAAATTGACAACCAATATGCCCAAACTGTAAAGGCCCTCGAAGATCTTGAGTTTATGAACATGCTCTCGGCCGAGGAAGACCGTTTGGGGGCAGTGCTGGAAATAAATGCAGGCGCCGGAGGTACCGAAAGCCAGGATTGGGCGTCAATGCTCATGCGAATGTATATCAGATACGGGGAACGTATGGGCTTTAAAGTCACTGAACTGGATATGCATGAAGGGGATGTGGCTGGAATTAAAAATGTAGTCTTAGAATTTGACGGAGAGTATGCTTTTGGTTATCTGAAAGCCGAAAACGGAGTACATCGGCTTGTTCGCATCAGTCCTTTCGATTCCAATGCACGCCGCCATACCTCCTTTGCCTCGGTATATGTTTATCCCATTGTAGATGAAAACATCGAAATCGAGGTAAATCCTGCCGACATCACCTGGGAAACCTATCGCTCGAGCGGGCCTGGGGGACAGAATGTCAACAAAGTGGAAACCGCTGTCAGACTCAGACACGCGCCTACCGGTCTTGTTATTGAATGTCAGGTAACCCGTTCACAGCAGCAAAACCGTGAAAAAGCATTGCAGATGCTGAAATCACAGTTGTACGAAATAGAACTGCGCAAAAAGCGGGAAAAAATTGATGCTATAGAAGCCGCCAAGAAAAAAATTGAATGGGGTTCGCAAATCAGAAGTTACGTGCTACATCCTTACAAAATGGTGAAGGATCATCGCACCAACTACGAAACAGGCAACACCCAGGCGGTTTTAGACGGAGATATTCATGAGTTCATCAAAGCCTGGCTTATGATGAACGGCGGGGCTAAGGACTAAAAGCCATTTGATAGGAGAGATACTCATCCTGCGGTTAGATAGAGATAAGGTCGTAAAAAAGGTTCCGTCCCGTACGGGACGGGATAGCCTTCTAATTTATTGATAGTTACCGATATTTATCCCTGACAGGATAATTACGGAAGATTTATGAACATTGGCAAAATAAAACAGGATCGTATTGCCCAAAACACAAATACTTACAAAGTATTATTTCAAATATCGGTAATTTCGCAAGGCTTGATAAGCCTTATTCATGAAGCCCAAATACTTAATCTTAACCGCTTTACTGCTTATTTTAACTGAGATATTGACTCTTTCAGTTCAAGCATGGGAAAGGCGAATTCCGGTTATAAGCTTGAGCCGTAGTGAAGGATTATCCAATGGGGCAGTCAATACCATTATTAGAGACCATGAGGGGTATTTTTGGTTGGGCACCTGGAACGGACTAAACCGCTGGGATGGCCGTTCTATGGAAATTTTTCTACCCGGGAAATCCAGTACTGATATCCATAACCACGTAATTCGGGAAATATATGAGATACCAGGTAAAGGTTTATGGCTGCTCACAAATAAAGGCATATCTTTTTATAACAGCAGAACAGGTATTTTTAAAGGCTTTTTTACTGACCTGAAGGGGAACATCAATCATGAAACAGATATTTCTATAACACTAACTCATGGCCGCGGTGTTTTTGTATGGATCAAAAGTCTGGGATTATTTCAGTACGATTCAATCAATGACAATTTCCGCGAGGTAGAATTTGCAGGAAAAGCCAGCTTGCTTCAAGAACGCGTTTGGCGTATCCATTCTCTCAGCGACAAACTTATTTTTATCGGTGAAAGTGGAAATATATGGCTTTTAAAACAACAAAACCTTCAACTGATCAACCATTGCTCAATCAGCCGGCCCATCATAAGAACCTGGTGCTTTGAGCGCAATAATGAAGGTTGGGTTATATTAGCTCAGCGAAATGGGCCCTCACTAACTATAAACCTTTCAACAGGTAAGATAAATGAAATTGCACTTTTGGGCGACAACATAACAGCATGGAGCTCTCCTAAAAACCAAAAGTATTTTCTGGTCGGTTCGGAAAAAGGAAACATCTATTTGTTTAACCCAGATAGCCTTGGATTAAAAAAAATAATTGATTCGAGACAATATGCCACAGTTGAGGCGTTTACTTCCCGGATTCTCGATATTTATCAAGATGAAGAGGAAGGTTTGTTTATTGGAACAGATGGCAACGGAATTTTTATATTCAGACCGATATCCGCAGAAATTTCATCACTTCCGGCCACACGGCTCTCCTATCCAGTAGTAAGATGCTTTCTGAGATTTGGAGACAAATTGTTAGTCGGGACAAAAGGTGGAGGAATCAACATCCTGAACCAGGAAGGCAAACATATCGGAACCCTTACAGATGCTAACGGGCTTAATAATAATTCTGTTTTATCGATGCACCAACGGCCAGGTGGCAAAATATGGGTAGGGACAGATGGAAGGGGCATAAATATCATAGACCCCATGAATACCAAAATCTCCGCATTGAATCAGGAAATCTTACCCCCCTCTATTAGGGAAATGGGCAGCGTATATAGAATCTTAGATGATGGCAGAGGCAATGTCTTTTTAGGAACCAGCGGATGGGGCGTCATTTGGCTTCAATATGATCAAAAAAAACCGGATGTTTTATTTTCGGCAACGCAACTTCCCATAACCAACGAAAATAGTGGAACCGTTATTAGAAAGGTAATCTATGCCCTTGCACTTCAAAAACCCGGCATCATCTGGATAGGTGTTAGAGGCGAAGGGCTGATTAAATTTAACTATCTCAACAATCGCATTGAAAGTACCTACAACACTTCCAATAATCCCGATTTAATCATCAATGATGATATTTTGAGCCTTTTCTTTGACCATCATGGGGTTTTATGGGTGGGTAGTAGTGGCGGAATAATGGCTTTCTCTGTTGAAGACAACAAAATTCGAAAAGAAAACGAATCCGTTCTCAAAAGGTTACAATACCTCTCCATTCACTCTATCCAGGAAGACAGACTTAACAACCTTTGGATAAGTACTTCAGCAGGAATAGTAAGAATTGATACACAACGAGAAGGTGCCTTCTTTTTCGACAAGGTAGATGGTCTTATCAATGACGAATACTCCGATGGAGCCGGGTTTTATGACCCTACGACAGATTTATTCTATGCAGGAGGCACCCGGGGTATTGACCGGATACAAACAAACAGCATCAATATCAGGCGAACATTTCCTGTATTGGCATTCACCAAACTCTATATTGCTGATAAGTTGATAAAACCAGGAACATCTCCCTTACAGGAAAATTTGAACTGGCAAAAAGCACTTCATCTCAGCTACAGCCAAAATTCTCTGAGCATTGAAGCAACTCCTGTAACGGCGGCCAGTCGTACAAACTTTCGGGTTTTATACAAACTACTGCCAACAGACACAGCCTGGAAAGAACCCGGCCCCACAGGACTGATTAGCCTTGTCAATCTTCGCCCAGGAGAATATTCTCTCCTGGTAACCCTGGCAAATGATAATTTTCGACTTGCGCAACCTCCAAGACTCATCAAAATTAAAGTTGATCCCCCGATTTTCCTTTCAAAACCCGCAATAATTGCTTACATCCTAACACTCATTCTTATCCAGACTGGAATTTTACTGTTTTACAGAAGAAAAGCTGCTCTAAAACGTCGCAGGGCACTCGAAGAACTTGAAAAACAAAAAGAAAGAGAACTGCAAGAGTACAAAATTGAATTTTTTACACATCTGGCTCACGAATTGCGTACCCCGTTGACAGTAATTAACACACAAACTTACCGCCTTATAGAAGACCCTACTACAAGAAAACTGAAAATACCCTTAATACGTATTTATCGCAATACGCTTCGATTGCAGAAACTGGTCAATGAAATTATGCAATTCAGGCGACTTGAAAAAAGAAATGAGATACTGCAGATACAGCCTTGTAAGATAGATGAAATAATAAACGAAATTATTAACGATCTGGAAGTCTTGGCCGTACAAAGGCAAATCAACTTCAATGTATACTGTCCAGACAATCTGCATTTATATTGCGATAAAGAGAAACTATATCGTATCCTTTCAAATCTGATATCCAACTCTATTAAATACAATCGTGAGGGAGGCACCGTAAACATTGAAGTGTCATGGATACACCCTTCTTCCATTCAAATTGCTATTTCCGATCAAGGGGAAGGCTTTACGGAAGACAAGTTAAAAAAACTATTCGAGCCTTTTGCCGTCAGTAAAACAAAACAAGAAACAAATGAATCAAAACGCTTTTATTCGGTAGGCCTGGGCCTGGCTGTCACTAAAGCCTTGGTAGACTTTTTAAAAGGCCATCTGGAAATAAAAAACCTACCCGAAGGAGGAGCCAAGGCAATAGTAACCCTGAATGTAGAAAAAACTCATTCAAAGGGAATTGAAAGCGCTTTTCCAACTCCCCCAACAAAATTAGAGACTTTTACCAAATCATCGATGGATGAGCTAATTCCTCAAGACACACCGTATTCTGACACTAAGCCGTTAATTTTAATAGTTGATGATGAGCCAGAAATGCTACAAAGCATCACCGATGTACTGGGATACAATTATCAGTATATCTACGCAGAAAATGGAATTAAAGCCTTAGAACTACTTGAAATAAACTCACCACAGCTTATCATTTCAGACATTATGATGCCTGGTATGGACGGGATAGAACTTTGCAAAAGCATCAGAGGAAATATAAAATACAGTCACCTACCTATCATTCTATTGACAGCCCGTGCAGAAATAGAAGACCGAATTTCCGGCCTGGAAGCAGGTGCGGATTCGTATATCCCCAAGCCTTTCCACCCACGACATCTCAGGGTTAGGGTAAGCAAGTTGCTTGAACAACGAGAACGATTTAAAGAAACATTCGGCAAACCTTCTACGCAAGCCTCACAAGCCTATCAGATTCCTGATCCTTTCCTTCACAAAATCATTAAAATAATAGATGAAAACCTCGAAGATTATTCGTTAAATGCTGATTATCTATCCGATAAATTAGCCATCAGTAAATCTTCCTTGTATCTAAAACTGAAAAATCTGGCAAGAATCACCCCCCATGACCTGATTAACAAAAGAAGACTCGAAAAAGCTGCCCTTCTGCTAAAAACCACCCAACTTACTGTTAGTGAAATAATTGATCAGACCGGCTTTAACAGCCGTACTTACTTTTATGAGCTCTTTACAAAGCATTACGGTTGTTCTCCTACTCAATTCAGAAAAGAAGTCGATTTTAATTAACAGCCTCATTAGCAAATATTAACTAGATTTTTACATACATAACATGTCATAAAACATTAATAACCAGTATTTTAATTCTCCTAAAAATCTTTGTAATGCTGCATTTCATTCCAAAATCTATCTCATTTGAAATTGAGCAGACAAAATAGAACCCTGTAAACATCATTTTGGCAGGAAAGATATTCAAAGCCACAAAATTTCGTAATCCTTCGAACAAAATTTATAATCGGGCGGACACGGGTCGCAAACGATTGCACTTAATTTCGGAGCAAAAATTTCCAAGAATGAAAAAAGCAGAAGTATTGCGTTCCGAACACAATCCTTTATTGCGACCTGCCGATATCCGTCCGTCAATAGAAGGAATGGAGGTGGCATGCTTGCTCAATCCCGGCGTATTTAGGTTTAATGATAAAATCTGGCTGCTGCTGAGAGTTGCCGAGCGTCCAAAGCAATCGGAAGGGAAAATTTCATTCCCGGTTTATAATAAAGAAGGGAAAATTGAAATTTTGACTTTTGAAAAGGACGATCCTGCATTAAACGCCAGCGACCCTCGCGTAATAAGGTATAAAGGACAGGACTATTTGACCACCCTTTCCCACTTAAGATTAGTTTGCTCAGATGACGGGATAACATTCTATGAGCCAGAAGGCTACGAACCCATCATGGGCAAAGGCGAATTAGAACTTTTTGGCATTGAAGATTGCAGAGTTGTTTTTATCGACAACAAATATGTGCTCACCTTCACAGAAGTATCTCCTGTTGGGGTTGGTGTAGGTTTGATTACCACACAAAACTGGAGAGATTTTCAGCGCGAAGGAATGATTTTTCCTCCGCATAATAAGGATTGTGCAGTATTTGAAGAAAAGATTGGAGAAAAATACTGGGCACTCCATAGACCGAGCAGCCCAGAACTGGGAGGCAATTATATCTGGATAGCACAATCGCCCGACCTTATTCATTGGGGGAAACACCAATGTCTGGTTACCACTCGTAAAGGCTGGTGGGATTCTGCGAGGGTTGGTGCAGGTGCTGCCCCTATCAAAACACCTAAGGGTTGGCTCGAAATTTATCATGGGGCTAACGAACAACATCAATATTGCCTGGGCGCCCTTCTGCTCGACTTAAACGACCCCACCAAAGTGCTGGCCAGAAGCCATGATCCCATCATGCAACCTGAAATGCCCTATGAACTTACCGGTTTCTTCGGAAATGTGATATTCACCAATGGCCACTTTGTGGAAGGTGACACCATTTATATGTATTACGGTGCGAGTGATGAAGTTATCTGCAGAGCTCAATTATCTATCGATCAGATTTTAGAAACCCTTTTATGAAAGTTTTAGAGAAATTCTACGGAGAATACAGATATTTTCAGAGCATGCCACACAATATGCGTGTGCTGCTGGTAACCAATATGCTCTATTCGATGGTTTTGCCGGTAGTCGAAGTATTCCTTGCAGCATACATTATGCGCTACTATAATGAAACCATCTTTGTGGCTCTTTTCCAGTTAGCCATGTATTCTGGCATTGTTATTACTTCAGTTTTGAATGGATTTTTTCTGAGAAAGTTCAACATTGCCCACCTTTACACCTTTGGAATCTTACTCTCAGGTGTAACCATGCTCGGTATGATGCAGGTAGATGGACTTACGGTAGCAGGACTATTTACTGCAGGCCTTCTTATTGGAGCATCTTCAGGATTTTTCTGGACCAATCGCTATTTAATGACTTTTAATTCAACCGAAGACACAAACCGCAATTACTTCTTTGGATTGGAATCATTCTTTTTCACCGTCTCCAATATTACTATTCCTCTTTTGGTTGGAGCCATACTCTCGCGCTTCGATGGCCTTGAAATTTGGGGTATTACTTTTAATGTTTACAGTGGTTATCGATTTGTAACCGTTTTGGTATTTTTTATCACAATTCTTGCCGGATTA
The DNA here is from genome assembly GCA_002332755.1 of Bacteroidales bacterium UBA2030. Lineage (GTDB taxonomy): Bacteria > Bacteroidota > Bacteroidia > Bacteroidales > TTA-H9 > UBA2030. The sequence continues at coordinate 11,019 of DDBO01000065.1, forward strand.
TCTCTCATGCGTGCCAAATATTCCAATCCTGAACAGAAAGCATTTCTCTTTTTCAAATTTCACAAATTATGGAATCTGCAAATACTGCTTGCAGCTTTAAAAGGTTTGGTTCAGGGATTTTTGGTGACGGCCCCAGCCATGCTTATCATGCGATATGTGGGTAAAGAAGGATCGTTGGGATTAATTCAGGGTTTAGGAGGGGGATTAACGGCACTTATTATATATCTCCTTGGACGCTTTACTAAACCTAAACACCGATTAACCATTTTCAGTATAGGATTAAGTATTTTTCTTTTAGGTACATTAATCAATGCCTGGCAACTCACTGCTATGGGGGTCATCATTTTCCTGTTATGCAAAGTTGTTTTTCAACCACTTCACGATCTCGCATACTATCCTATCATGCTCAAAGTAATCGATACGGTTTCTGTTCTTGAAAAGCGTAACCCTTATGCCTACATACTCAACCATGAATTCGGCCTTTACGTGGGCCGCTTTTTGGGATTAATTATTTTTATTACTCTCGCATTACAAGTTTCGGAAACATTTGCCCTTCAATGGGCACTGGTAATTGTTGCCGCCCTTCAAATGCTTTCAATACCTCTCGCATTTCACATCACTAATAAATCTTACAAACTATGACTGCAAACCCGAAACAACTTTGGGCTGCCTCAATCATTCTTAGCCTCTTTTTGATAAGCTGCGGGAATAAAACACTAGCTCCTGTGGAACAAAAGAGCATTTCACGGATAGAACAAATGCCTGATATTCCTTCGCCCTTAAGTATTATAGATTGGAGATCAAAAGCTCTCCAGTTCGATAGCTTGGTTTTTAACCTCCAGGCAACGGTACCCATGGGCCCTTTCATCTGGATTGACACCAATAAACGCAATTTCCCTCAAAACACGTTTGGGCTTTATACGGCTATTGGAGATATCCGTCAGGGCCCGCAGCATAATGGCGGAGAATTTCATGAAGCACTATGCTCTCTCTCTTCATTGGTAAGTGCTGGCTTGGTTGGAATCGACAAAACAAATCAAAAGGGTTATAACTACGTAAAAATGGCTCAAAACTATTTCAACCGCGAAAATGGTTGGAATATTGTAATGAATAATACTCATCCTGAAGTAGCATCCTTGGGCGGCGGCTACGGACGAGATTGGTGGTACGATATTTATCCCAACATACTTTTTTATGCAACGGCCCAGTTATTTCCCGGGGTGAAAGGCAATAGTGAAATCCTGCTAAGTATTGCCAATCAATTCTATAAGGCCGATTCCATTCTGGCTGGAAATTATGATTATTCATTTTTCGATTACGGGCAAATGAAGCCAGGCCGCAACCACATACCCTGGCAGCAAGACGCTGCTGGTGGGCATGCATGGGTATTATATTCAGCATATCAGCTGTTTAAAGATCAACGCTTTCTGAATGGAGCACGGCAGGCATTAGATGCACTAAACAAACAGCCCACCAGCAGGTTTTACGAAGTCCTTCTCCCCTTTGGCGCATACATTGCTGCACGTTTCAATGCTGAGCAAAATACCTCATTCGATGTAGGCAAAATGCTAAATTTCATTTTTGATGGATGCCAGGATACGAGCGGGCGCTTTGGATGGGGAGTTATTGCCGAGCGATGGGGAGACTATGATGTTTACGGCTTGCAGGGAAGTATTACCGATGGTGGCGGATATGCTTTTTTAATGAACAGCATTGTGTTGGCTTGGCCTCTGGTACCTCTGGTAAAATACGAACCTGCTTATGCTAAAGCCATTGCCAAATACATGTTAAATGCTGTAAATGCCTCACGACTTTTCTACCCCGACCAAATAGATGAAAAACACCAATGGTTACCTGAAAAAAAAGACCTTACCAACGGTATTATAGGATATGAAGGCTTGAGGAAATATGATGACTATGGTAAACCCTCCCTGAAAGGAGTTAGCCCTGTAGCATTAGGTGATGGCCCTAAATGGGCAAAAGGGCAACCCGAAGAGAGCATGTTCAGCATTTATAGCTCCTCGGTCGCCGGTGTCTATGGAGCTATTGTAAATAAAACAAATGTTGAAGGAATACTTAAGCTGGATTGTAATGCTACCGATTTTTATGCTGAAAACCCCTTTCCGGTATTTATGCTTTACAATCCCTATCCATCTTCTCATAAAGTGTCTTATTCTGCCCAATCAAATGCCAAGCTTTATGATATGTTGATGCATCAATTTATTACTCAACAAGCGATAAAAGACACGATGATTGAAATGAAAGCCGGGGAGGTCCTTTTGATAGCCGAACTTCCTCCTGATGCGAAGATTTCAGTCAAAGACTCCAGAATAATGTGCGACGGTAAAGTAGTGGCCTGGAAATAAAAACTTATACGTATGAAAAGAATTTTACTCATTTTGATTTTTCTAAACAGTCTCATGGTTGCAAAGCCCCAGACAACCCTCGAAGGAAGAGTTACCGATGCCACCACCAATGAACCTCTTGTAGGTGTAACCGTTTTTCTGAAAGGAACTTCTATAGGAACCACAACCGATGTTGAAGGCAGATATCTGCTTAGAAATGCAGCAATTACCCCTCAATCGGTAATAGTATTTTCTTTCGTGGGATACAAATCTATGGAAGTTGAAATGGGTAATCGCAAAGTAATTGACGTCAAGCTTGAACCCACCTCATACATGTTGGGGGAGGCAGTGGTTATTGGTTATGGTTCGGTTAAAAAGCGAAATGTACTAGGTGCCATTTCAAAAGTAGATCAAAAGGACATTGTAAGGCTGCCCGTAGCCGGTGTTGATCAGGCATTGCAAGGGGCTGTTGCCGGAGTAATGGTTACCCAGAATACAGGAGCCCCGGGAGAGGGGGTTTCGGTAAGAATTCGAGGCATAGGATCAATTAATTCAAGCAATGCGCCCCTATACATTGTCGATGGCATTCCTACAGCCGATGCATTGAATATCCTATCTCCCTCTATGATCGAAAGTGTAACCGTTCTTAAAGATGCTTCTTCGGCGGCTATTTATGGTGCACGAGCCAATAACGGAATTGTTCTTATTACTACTAAGAAAGGCATGGAGGGCAAAGCCACCTTTCAATACCATGGAAAATCCGGGTTTCAGATGGTAACCCGAATCCCCAAAATGGTCAATACTGCGGATTACATAACCGTTTACAATGAGGCAGCAAGCAACGATAATAAATACCTGCCGGAAAGCTTACAAAGGCCTTTGATTACCGCTGAAGATGCATCAAAATTCAGTGACATCAACTACTTAAAAGAATTATTTGTTCTTGCCCCGATTAACTCACATGAAATCAGTGTCTCGGGTAAAAACGGGAAAACCAGCTACATAATGGCCGGTTCGTTCTTCGATCAGCGTGGCGTCGTACAGAACACTGGTTATTCAAGAGTAAGTGTGAATACTAATGTTAACACCGAACTTAGCCGTTTTATTACTACAGGCTTGAGCCTCCTGGCCGGGCATTCTTCTACCGACATTATTGGGAGTTCAGGCGATGGCTACGGTGGCAATGGTGGCAGTGTGGTACGATATGCTTTTTTCAGAAACCCGGCCATCCCCATAAAATTTCCAGACGGAACATGGGTTGACCGACCTGCAGAATATTTTGGCAATCAAGTTTACGATTCTTTCCTGGGCGATGGCTACAATCCTATTGGCATGGCCCAACTTAACGACCATAACCGTAAAGAGGATAATCTATTAGCAAAATGGCTACTGGATGTGAATTTCGCAAAAGATTTGAAATGGACTACCAATGCGGGTCTTGATTATCGAAATAGCTATACCCGAAGATTCAACCCCACCTGGGGCACCTTTAATCGTATCAATGCCAAAAACAGCCTCAATGTTACTCAGCTCAGAACTGCCTCATGGACAGTGAACAGCTTCTTCAATTATGACTTTAAAGCAGGCGAACTGCACACTTTCAATGCGATGGCAGGTACCGAGGCTATCCGCAATACAGGACGAGTTTTCAACGCGTCAGATTCAGATTTTCCTGTACAACAGGACAACATCATATATATTGGAAATGGTTTGGGACAGAAAACTGTCTCGCAGAATGAGTATGCTTCATCCCTGCTTTCCTTCTTTAGCCGTCTTAATTATGATTATGCTGGTAAATATTATCTCTCAGGCACCTTCCGGCGAGATGGAACATCTCGATTTGTAGGTAAAAACCGCTGGGGTAATTTCTACTCGCTTTCTGGTGGTTGGATAATTAAACAAGAAGAGTTCCTCAAAAATGTAGACTGGCTCGAGAATTTGAAACTTCGGTTGGGATATGGAGCAATTGGTAACCAGGAAATCGGTCTCTATGCATACAGCGATCGCATTTCTCCTTATTTCGATTACCCTTTTGGCGACCAACCCAATAGTGGATATGCTCAGACTGCACTGGGAAATCAGAATTTAAAATGGGAAACCTCATACCAGTACAATGCCGGCATAGACATGGAGGTATGGAAGGGCGCTCTCGCCTTGTCGCTCGATTATTTCTATAAAATAACCGACGACATGTTAGTTAAAGCTTCCTATCCTCCTTCAGCAGGTTATGCTGATGCCCCCTGGATTAACAATGGGTCCGTTTTAAACACAGGGCTTGAACTGGAAGCGACTTATAAAAAGTCAGGGCCAGAATGGAATTACTCTATCTCAGGCAATGTAACCTGGCTTCACAATGAAGTCAAAAAACTGCAAGCGCCTTTGATTGGAGGCAGAGTTGAATCGGGTGTGTATGCCACTTATACCACTGAAGGACAACCCATTGGCGCCTTCTATCTCCTTGAGATGGATGGAATTTTTCAGAATCAAACCGAAATATTGCTTTCGGCTTTCCAGGGTAATAACATTCGCCCTGGCGATGTTCGCTTTGTTGACCACAACAAAGATGGTAAAATTGACAACCAAGACAGGGTATACCTCGGCAGCGCTATTCCAAAAATTACGGGTGGATTGAACTTCTCCATGAATTACCGCAGTTGGGATGTAGGCCTTTTCTTGCAGGGTGTAGCAGGAAACAAAATCTACATGCAGATTTTGCAAGACATAGAAGGTTTTTACAGGGGCTTCCCTGTAACACAACGCTATTTCGACAACCGGTGGACAGGAGAAGGCACATCTAATACACAACCCCGCCCCTCATGGAGCGCCAAATCGAACAATGCACGACCTTCTTCTCGCTTTCTTGAGGATGGCTCCTACTTACGAGTGAAAAATCTCCAGTTGGGCTATACACTTCCCAAAACTTTCCTTGCCTCTACTGGTCTATCGAAAATGAGGCTATACGTTTCAGCCACTAACCTTTTCACCTTCACTAGCTTCCCTGGTCTGGATCCAGAAATGACGGTAAGCGACAATTCCAAAAACGAAGGTGACCGTGCCAATGGAATCGACTGGGGAACTTACCCCTCTACCTTAACTCTGCTCATGGGTGTAGATCTTGCTTTCTAACAAAAAATAAGTATAGATATGTGCTTCAATAAATACATGCTTCCAAAAATAACCGCCGCCTTTTTGGCCATTCAGTTAATAATATTGGCTGGCTGCACGAAAGATTTTCTGGATGAAAAACTTAAAGGGGAATTTAGCAGTGAGACTTTTTACCAAAACGACAAGCAGGCTCTGCAAGCATTGACTGGTGTATATCAAGCTATTGCATTCAGAAATTTCAATAACGCCATTTGGGTATTTGGAGATGTGGCTTCCGACGATGCCACCAAAGGGGGAAATCCTGGCGATCAAGCAGAAATCACCTATGTAGATGAATTCAAAGCCGATCGCAACAATGGCATTATCAATAACTACTGGACTTTTGCCTATGAGGCGATTGCACGTGCCAACAATGTCATTGCAAAAGTTCCAGAGGTTAAAATGGACGAAAACCTAAAGCAGAGAATGCTGGGCGAAGCCAAATTTCTTCGGGCGTATATGTATTTCAATCTCGTTAATATTTTTGGTAAAGTACCCCTTAAGCTTCTACCCCAGGATTCACCTGAAGCCATTCATGTACCCTTAAGTGATGAAATTACCATTTACAACCAGATAGAAAAAGACTTAACGGAGGCAGCTGCTGTGTTGCCTATATCATACAGTAGTCAGGATAAAGGCAGAGTGACCCGTGGAGCAGCTTTAGGTATGCTGGGAAAAGTTGCACTCTACACTCAACAATGGGCTAAAGCCATTGATTATTTCCATCAGCTTGAAGCATTGGGGCTATATCATCTGGAAGATAATTATGGCAAAGTATTCTCTCTATCAGGTGAGAACGGGCCTGAGTCGATTTTTGAAATCCAACACAAAGCCAATCAGATTCCATTTATGGGAAGCTGCTTAAACCAATGGTTTGCTCCCGCTATTGAAGGAGGATACTATTTCAATACCCCTACCCAATCACTGGTTGACGAATTTGAAAAGCTGCCCGATGGCACATCCGATCCCCGCCTCGATTTCACGATTGGTCGCGAAGGTAAACCCTGGATTAACGGGCAAATTTTTGAGGCCTCCTGGTCTCCCACCGGATACCTCACAAAAAAACACCAACAACCACTTTCCGAAGTGCCCATTTCTACCAAAGGAGACGGCGACCTTAATTACATCTATTTACGTTATGCCGATGTTTTGCTTATGAAAGCCGAAGCATTCAATGAATTAGGACAACCCGATTCAAGCCTTAGCAACCTAAATAAAGTCAGACAAAGAGCAAGAAACAGTTTCAACGGGCTCCCCCCTGCAGGCCTTCTTGCTGATGTAACCACTACAAACAAGGAGGAATTGCGAAAAGCTATTATGCATGAAAGACGAGTTGAATTAGCCATGGAGTTCCACCGTTATTTTGACCTCATGCGTTGGGGTAAAGAGGTGGCAGAAAAAGCTTTAGGTGAAGGCTTCTCTTATGAAAAGAACCATTACCAGCCTATTCCCCAAAACGAAATTGATGCCAACAATGCAATCAACCCTTAAATAAACCCTTATTATTAACCTAAAAAACCCACAACTATGTTAAAATCAAGTCTTTTTAAAGCTCAAGCTCTCGTGATGATTGGCCTTTTGGCCATGGCCACTCTTTTTGTATCGTGTGGCAAAGACGAAGAAGAACAGTGGGGTGATAAAACCCAACTGAATACCCTGATTGCTGAAGCCGAAACAATGGCTAATGCAGCCACTACAGCTGATTATCCTCAATCGGCTATTGATGAATTCAAAACCGTTCTGCAAACTGTAAAAACCGCTTCTGCCGGCAACCTAACAGAAGCTCAGATTACCAACCTGATGACCCAACTCCAGGAAGCCATTAAAACCTTTGAGTCTAAAGCATATGGCTACATCGACGAAAGTCAAAACCTTATTGCAGGATGGCATTTCGATGAAGGCACCGGAACTACGGCAACCGACTATTCCACCAATGCTTTCGTTGGAACTTTCACCCGCGGAAGTGTTGCTGTTTTGGGTAATGATGCCATGATGCCCTCATGGGTTGATGGTCTTAAAGGGAAAGCTATATATTTCAATAAAGGGGCTCATCTCGAAGTTCCCTATAATCCTGCCTTCCTGCCTCAAAATCTGTCGATTTCTGTGTGGATTAAGCCCGATGAACTCTATGAACACAACTACATCATTTCTCAAAACTACTGGCAAGGTTATAAGCTGCAGACCCAGGGCGCTGGCAAACCTTTCTTTACTTATAAGAAAGCCGACGGGGGCATAATTGATGCCGACAATGAAGCGGATGGATCCATTAAACCCAATCAATGGAACCACATTGTTATTACCCTGGATGGTACAGCTAAAGAATTAAAGTTCTACGTAAATGGAACCCTCACAAAGACATGGACCGAAGCCGATAAAGGCATTGGCCCCATTACACAGGTTTTGACCAACCCCGATCCTCAACCATTTATCATTGGAGGAGTAGCAACTGACGCTGAATTGGCAGCTAACTTCATGTCATGGACCACAGCAGATAACCTTGGATATTTCAAGGGAATTATTGATGAGCTCAGATTATACAATATAGCACTCACCGAAGGACAAGTTACTAAACTTTATAATCAGGATAAACCCTGAAACATTTTGGTTCGTGATGATGGTTTAACATTGATGTATTCCCGGGCCTCGGGCAGGCCCGGGATTTTTATCTAACTTTACATTTATCCACCCCGAAATCTACAATGAAAGAAAAATCAGCCTGGTTAATAATTATTCTATTTTGCCTTACATCGCATTCAAGAGCACAGCAAGGGCAGATCTCTATCCCGAGAATTGAATTGTTTCCTGTCATTCCTCAACCTCTCCATATTAGAAACTGGAAAAAAACCGCTAAAGATTACGACAGCCTGGTTTTCAACACCTCTATACAAGGGCAATTCTTACCTTTAATTTCATTTGCCCCTGCCGGACAATTTAATTACCCAGAAAACGAAGCCATACTCCTGGATACATATGTGGGAAGTAACTACCACCACCAACAGGCTGAAGCAATAAACATTATTCCCACTATTGTCGGAGCCACCCTCGTCGGAGTAGATAAATCTAACCAGCAAGGCACAAATTATGTAGCCAAGCTTAAGGATTTTTTCAATCTAAAAAACGGACAAAAACTTTACCTCAACAATTACCTTGGTGTGACTGGCGAAGACTGGTGGTACGAAGTAATGCCCAATGTTTTCTTTCTCCAGGTTAAAAAACTATATCCCCAATGCTACCCTGAGGCATCAGAGCATATGCACATTATTGCTGATCAATGGGCAAAGTGTATAAAAGTACTTGGAGGAAGCGAAACACCATGGAATGCACCTCAAATGAATTACAGGGCTTTCAACTTCAAAACCTTAAAACCCCTGACCTCTGGTGTTCCTGAACCTGAAGCAGCCGGGGCAATAGGATGGATCCTTATTAACGTTTTTGAACAAACGGGAAATAAAGCCTATCGCATAGCAGCAGAACAAGCCATGGAATTTTTAAACCAGCTGACTTCCAACCCTTCCTATGAACTTCAATTAGCTTATGGAACAGCTGCTGCTGCCCGTATGAATGCTACACTGGGAACCAATTACAATCTCGAAAAATTGCTGGGATGGTGTTTCGAAAAAGGCCCACTCAGAGGATGGGGCGCGATAAAGGGAAATTGGGGAGGGTACAGTGTTAGCGGCCTCTTGGGTGAAGTCTCGGATAACGAAAATGAAGGCTATGCCTTTTCAATGAATGGATTTCAGCAGGCAGGTGCTTTAGCACCCATTCCCAAATACGACAAGCGCTTCGCCCGTAGTATAGCCAAGTGGCTTCTTAACTTATCAAATGCAAGCGGTCTTTTCTACTCAGATGTTCTTCCCGCTGACCAACAAGATAGCTATTTATGGGCAAGCCAATATGACCCATTAGCCTGCATACCCTATGAAGCTTTAAAAGCTCCATGGCAAGGTCACCCTATTTATGCAAAAGGGGATGCCCTGGCAGGAGGCTGGGCACAGACCAACTTGTCCCTCTATTCTGGTTCCTCAGTAGGGTATCTCGCCGCCCTTATTAATTCTACCAACCATGAAGGCATCCTCGAAATAAACATGAATGCCACCGATTGGTTTTCCCTTGAGGATTTACCAGCTATGCTCTTTTATAATCCTTATTCTGAACCAAAAACCATTCAACTCGAACTGCCTTCAGGATATGATAAAATTTACGAAGCCATTACCGAATCCCATTTTTCTACATCATCAGGCAATATTTTTTATCTCACCCTGCCGCCTGACGAAGCGAGAATAGTACGACTATATTCATCGGCCGATAGCCTATATACTCTAGACAACAAATTGATGGCCAACAATCGCATACTCGATTACAACTACAATTACAGCTTTCGGAAGCCATTACGTATTAAGTCAATAGGTTTAAAAACCAGAGTAATTCTTAAAGGCAGCCACTTTGATGCCTGGTGTAATGCCGAAAACACAGGAGATAATCCATCCTATTTATGGATTCTGGATAATGATACATTGGCCTCAAATAATGGAAAAGTCTCATTGGTGGCTCCTTCCGATACAGGTATTTATAGCCTAACCTGTATAGTAAATTCCGGCATCGAAACCACACAAGACACAGTATCCTTGCGTATAGTTTCAGCTCTGCCTGAAATCACAAAAATCGACTCCATAAGTTCTGATAAATCCTGGTATCAAAAATCTTCTCTCGCAACATTTAAAGTTTGGGTTAACGGGGATAACCTTGATATCATCTGGAAATCTCCCATCCTTTCATTTATTGATAGCGTAGGAAATGGGTGTACTACTTGGTTACCGTCAAAAGATACGGCTTTTTGGTTAAAAACCATTGTAACCAATACATACGGAATTTCTTCATCTGACAGCATCGCTGTTTTAGTTAAAGACACCACTCAACTTTCACCCGAACCTTTAATTTGGCTGCCTTTCGACAACTCAATGAATAATGTTATCAACAATAGCCTTATTCCTCAATCTTTTGAAACAAAACCAGAGGAAGATCCTCGCGGAATTCCTCAATTTGCCATCCATCTATTTTCATCAAACAGTTACCTGAGGTTTAATTCTACATCAGACCTAAATTTCGGCTGGCCCCTTTCCCTATCCATTTGGCTTAATCCCGAATCATACGGAATCGAGCGTTATCTTATATCTCATGGTTCATGGCAGGAACGTTTTAAATTATCCCTGTTACCAGACCGACGGCTCCGCTTCACAGCAAATACCTCTTCGGGAATAATAGACTTAGATACTAAAAAAATCATAAGTCCCAATCAGTACACACATGCAACAGCAGTCTATTCGGGCTATTCTCTGGAGATTTATCTCAACGGAAATTTGGAAACCTTTGTTCCCTTTCAAGGCAACCTAAATACTTCAGAAAAACCTCTGCTACTGGGTAGAATGTTAGAAAATACTACTGAATATGCTTTCATAGGTAAGATCGACGAATTCAGGCTGTACCATGGGTTATTACAGCCTAACCACATCAAAATGCTGCCCAAGACATGGTATACGACACCAAATATTTCTGATAGTCTTAAAATATATCCCAACCCTTGCTCAAAAAATAGTATTCTTCATCTTTGGGCTCCAAGCCCAATAAAAGAAGCTGAAATGATTACCTTCACCGGAATTCGGCTACCTCTTATTTTCAAATTTATTTCACCCAATGATATTGAATTTTCCGCACCAGGCAGGTCAGGGGTTTACCTGGTGAAAATAATTTATGAAAACGGCAATAACGCAACCTCCAAAATCATTGTTATCCCGTAAACTACAGCCCTCCCTCTCAGATGTTAGCAATCCCCTATTTAGTGCAAAAAGAGGAATTGATTCGCAAATCAGAAGTTACGTGCTACATCC
>DDBO01000209.1 GCA_002332755.1 Bacteroidales bacterium UBA2030
ACCATGAGCCGAACCTGGACCTATGATTACAAAGGGGTTTGGGATAATACATTGACTTTTGAAAACACCTTTGGGCCTCACCGGATCAAGGCCATGGCTGGTATGGCAGCCCAATATGAACGGAGCTTAGGAACCAATGGATCTCGATTGGGCGTGCCCTACCTGGGTGAAAATACGCTTTACCTGAACCTGGGTCGCTCTAACACCAGTCAGGTGAGCGACTGGGGAAGCAAGGTAACTGCCCTGTCATATTTCGGTCGTATCAATTATTCGCTTTTTGATAAATATTTGCTTACAGCCACTCTACGTGCAGACGGAAGCTCTGTTTTCCCCAAAGATGATCGTTGGGATCTTTTCCCCTCTGCAGGTTTAGGATGGGTAATCACCAGCGAGGAATTTATGCAAGGGCAGAAATTATTCGATTTTCTTAAGCTTAGAGGTAGCTGGGGGCTCAATGGTAACAACCGTATTCCAGCCAATGTATATACCCTTACCGTTGAACAGGGGGGAATTCTCAATACTGCCTTTGGTCAGGGCGGCAATGTAGTCATTGCAGAGGGAGCCAACATCACTTCGGCTGTACCGCCACAGCTGAAATGGGAAAAGATGCACGAAATTGATATTGCCCTCGAAGGCCAAACCTTCAATCAAAGACTCAATTTTGAAGTTGATCTTTATTGGCGTACTACCAAAGATGCCATCTTCCCGCTTACACTTTCGTCGACCGCAGGAACTTCGGGTTCCTATTTATCGAATAACGCCGACATTCTCAACCGGGGTGTTGAGTTAACCCTCGGATGGAACGACAAAGTGGGAGAATTCAGCTATGATTTAAACCTTAACTACGCATTCAACCACAATGAAGTGAAAAAGCTCCGCGAAGGTACATTGGGAATTTATGGCGGTAATTTGCCGGTTGGTGGATTCTTCAGTACTTATACTGTTGTCGGAATGCCCATAGGTAGCTATTATGGCCGCAAGGTTATCGGAATTTTCCAGACTCAGGATGAGGTCAATAATTATGTGAATGCTGAAGGTAAGAAACTACAGCCTAACGCAAAACCGGGAGACTTTAAATATGAGGATGTAGATGGTAACGGAGTAATAGATAATAAAGATCGCGTCTTTATAGGTAACGCTATTCCTAAGTCTCAGGCCGGTTTCTCAGCCACGCTTGCTTATAAAGGTTTCGACTTCACTATTGACATTTACGCTCGCTGGGGCAACATGATTTATAATGCAAAACGTGCTCAGCGTTTGGGTAATGAAAATTATGACCTCGACTTCTACAATAATCGCTGGCATGGCGAAGGCACAAGCAACACTTATCCTTCGGCTGATCTTACCGGAGACAATATGTTGCCCAATACCTGGTACTTCGAAGATGGTGCTTTCTTGCGCGTAAGAACCATTCAATTAGGATATTCCATAAACAAGGAATTTTTGAAAAAACTAGGAATCAGCAGTATGAGGTTTTATGCCAATGCTACCAATCCCATCAACCTCTTCGGATATAACGGATTTAACCCTGAAATTCCCGGAGGATCCAGCACTTCGCAAGGCATCGACTTGAATGTCTATCCAATGTCTGCTACTTACAACTTTGGTGTTAACCTCAATCTGTAAAAAGGAAAGGAGATACGCATATGAAAACCTATAAAGCTTTCTTCTCGATTTTGGCTGCAGTTTTAATACTGTCATTGTCAGCTTGTAAGGATTATCTGGATTATGAGCCTGAAGGCCAGCTTCCTGCCAAGGGCTTTTTTGAAAAGCCTGAGGATGCCGTAAAAGGCGTTAATTCCATCTATGCTCATCTGAGAGCTTGGGAAATGGTCTCTTTTGCTTATATCATTATGCAGGAAATACCCTCCGATAATTCACTCAAAGGAAGTGAAACCGGCGATGCTTCATTTATCAACGATTACGACCAGTTTACCTATACGCCCAATCAGTTTGTTCTCAACGATTACTGGGGAGGACGTTACAGAGGTATAAACCTGGCCAATCAGTGCATTACCAATATACCTAAAATCACGATGGATGAAGCCTTGAAGGCCCGGTTGATTGGAGAAGCCAAATTCCTCAGAGCCCTGATATATTTTGATTTAGTCAGAGCATTTGGCGATATCCCTATGCCTTTGAGCGTACCGGTAGGTCCTGAAATTTATGTCCGCACTCCCAAAGCAGAGGTATACAAACAAATAGAAAAGGACTTGCTGGAAGCTGCTGCCGTGTTGCCTGCAACCTATGGAGCTGCCGATAAAGGGCGTGCCACCAGTGGATCAGCAAAAGGTTTGCTGGCTAAAGTTTATTTATATATGCAAGATTACGCCAAAGCCAACGAGATGGCAACCGATGTAATTAATAGCGGCGTTTATAGTCTTGAGCCTGATTTTTACAAAGTTTTCAGGGTAGAAACTGAAAATGGTCCTGAATCGGTATTTGAGATTCAATGCAATGAAATTGAAGGGCAATGGGACCTTTCATTCTGTCAACATTCCGAAGTGCAAAGTGTGCGTGGCCAGTGGGGCTGGGGATTCAATATCCCAACCGACAACCTCATTGCTGCCTTCGATGCTGCCGGAGATCAGGTGCGTAAACATGTAACAGTTATTTTCAAGGGCGATACTACACCCGATGGCGATGTCATTCAGGGGGTGGCTGCATTGGAAGGTGTATCGGGCACTCCTCGCTACAATGGGAAAGCTTATTATCCTTCCTGGAGGCAAGTGTTTGGACCTTATGGTGCAGGACAGAATGTTAGAGTGTTACGCTATGCAGAAATTCTTCTCATTGCTGCGGAAGCCAGGGTGAGGTTAGGCGATGTAAGTGGTGCTGCCCAGGCTCTTAATCAGGTACGACAAAGGGTTGGTCTGGCTCCCATTAATAATCCCACACTCGACGATGTATTGCGCGAGCGGAGGTTAGAGCTGGCAATGGAGGGCGATCGTTTCTTTGATCTCGTCCGTACCGGGAAAGCTGCTGAAGTTTTAGGTCCCCTCGGTTTTACTCCGGGTAAAAATGAGGTATTTCCCATTCCTCAACAACAAATTGAACTGTCGGAGGGGAAACTTACCCAGAATCCCGGTTATTGAGATAAAATTGCTTAATTTTAGGGCTGCCGGAAACCCGGCAGCCTTTTAATGCCTTATACAAATGAAAAGAAGTATATTGATTGTTTTCTGCTTTCTGGCATTATCACCTTGGCTAACCGCCCAGGTTGAACCTCCTGTCAATGTTAAGGTGAACGGTTACGAACGACACAATACTGTTCGATGGGAGGCCAGTCCATCAGCCAACATTGCAGGATATAGGGTGTATCGTTCAAAAAATGCCGGTGCATCTTATCAATTTATTGGGGCAACGGGAGCTGATGAACGAATGTACCTGGATTACATGGGCACGGTGAGCTTGCCATCCCAAGTGCTTTATGCAGTCAAAGCCTATGATCAGGGTGGGGAAGTTTCTGATTTTTCTTCTCCCGACACTGGTTATATGCACCAGCTGAGCGATGAAGAATTGCTCGACATGGTTCAGGAGGCTACTTTCAACTATTTCTGGGATTATGGCCATCCGGTGTCAGGAATGGCGAGAGAAAGATTAGGCTCTGGTGAGACCGTGACAACAGGTGGCACTGGTTTTGGAATTATGGCTATCCTGGTAGGTATTCACAGGGGATATATTACTCGTGAAGAAGGATTATCAAGAATACTTAAGATTTGCAATTTTCTGAAAAATGCTGACAGGTTTCACGGTGCATGGCCCCATTGGATGAACGGAACTACAGGTAAGGTTATTCCTTTCAGTACCTACGACAACGGAGGAGACCTGGTTGAAACGGCTTTTCTGGTGCAGGGTTTGCTTACTGCACGTGGTTTCTTCGATGGAGATGGAACCGAAGCCGAATTGCGTAATTTGATCACCGAACTCTGGGAATCGGTCGAGTGGGATTGGTATAGCCGCGGAGGCAGTGTATTGTATTGGCATTGGTCCCCGAATTACCAATGGCAGATAAATATGCAAATCCGAGGGTTTAATGAAACCATGATTGTTTATCTGCTGGCCATTGCTTCACCCACCCATCCGGTGCCTGCCTCACTCTACCATTCAGGTTGGGCAGGAGCTTCTTATTACCTAAACGGAAAGACCTTTTATGGTTACAAAATTGACGTAGGCTGGGATTATGGTGGCCCATTATTTTTTACACACTACTCCTACCTCGGTTTCGATCCCCGGAATAAAAAAGACAAGTACACCAATTATTTCATCAATAACCGCAATATTTCATTGATTCACCACGCTTATTGCGTAGCTAATCCCAGAAACCATGCGGGGTATGGTGATGATTGCTGGGGTTTGACTGCAAGCGACGATCCTGACGGATACGCCGTGCACGAGCCGACAGCTTCCCGCGACAATGGAACCATCAGTCCTACAGCAGCTCTATCTTCTTTTCCTTATACACCTGAAGAATCCATGAAGGCACTCCGGCATTTTTACCGCAATTTACCTCGACTGTGGGGAAAGTATGGTTTCTATGATGCCTTTAATGAAAGCCGCAATTGGTGGGCAACATCTTACCTCGCTATTGATCAGGGGCCCATCGTGTGTATGATTGAAAATTATCGCTCCGGACTGTTATGGGAAAA
>DDBO01000236.1 GCA_002332755.1 Bacteroidales bacterium UBA2030
TCATTCTTGGCACATTGATTTATTTGATAGAAGGTCCTGAAAATGGATTTACAAGCATACCTCAAAGTATCTATTGGACTGTAGTAACCCTAACTACAGTTGGCTATGGTGATATTGTCCCCTCCACCGTTGCTGGTAAAATTTTGGCTACCCTGATGATGCTTCTGGGTTATGCTCTTATTGCCGTTCCCACCGGACTTGTTTCCGTTGAAGTAACGAAGGCAGTGAGGAAAACCCGCCAATGCCTTCACTGCCAGACCCGAAATGAGAACGATGCGGTTTTTTGTAAGAAATGTGGACACAAAATTGAATGATTTTGAAAAATTTTTTTAAATTGCACCAGGAAAATACAACCCCTTCATATTTAATTGGCCTATCGTTTGCAATGCAATTTAACTTATTGATAAAAAGATTTTTTGTGTTTGCTGGCATAATCCTTCTCCCAGGGTTAGTGTCAGCGCAAAAGAATATTGATACCCTTTCCAGGGCAGTGCCCGATATACGCTCAATTATTGATGAAGATTTTGACAGTGATGAGATAGATGAGCTGATAATGCAGAATTGGGAGACTCAGCAAATCTTCGCCTACCGCGAGGTAAAGGAAATTCCCGATTCAATTTGGTTGTATCTTGTTGATTCTGTACATGGTTTTATTCTTCCCCATGAGGGTAAAGTACTCAATGGGTTTGGGCCCAGAGGCAGGCGTTTTCACAAAGGGGTTGATATAAAACTGAATACTGGCGACCCCGTGAAAGCTGCCTTTGATGGCGTTGTCAGGATTGCTTTGAGTGGACGCCGGGGATTTGGCAAGCTGATTGTGATACGGCATTACAACGGTTTTGAGACTTATTATGCTCATCTGTCGAAAATACTTGTGAAACCGGGTGAGAAGGTTAAGGCCGGCGACCTAATTGGTTTAGGGGGTAGTACAGGTCGTTCGCGTGGACCACACTTGCATTTCGAAATAAGGTATTACGATCAGGCTATAGATCCTGAGAAACTGATATGTTTCGAAACTGGCACCCTCAAGCAAGAGTGTGTTTACATGACTCGCGAATTTCTTAAAACCCGTACCCGGCTTACTGCCAAATCAGCTCCGGGTAATACCGAGGTTGGTGCCCAGGAAAGTTATTATACTGTTCGCAGGGGTGATACATTATCAAAAATTGCCCGAAAATTCGGTACCACTATTGGCTCACTGGCCCGTCTCAACAATATTCACCCTTCCAAAAAACTCAGAGTGGGCCAAATTATTCGGGTGATTTAAACGATTTTTCCCAAAATTCCCAAGCTAAGTCAGCCTGGCGGTAAAGCATATTCAAACCGTTAACAGTGAGGGCTCCTTTATCTTTCCCCTGTTTTAAAAATAGCGTCTCTTGTGGATTGTAAACAAGATCGTACAAAACATGATTGTTGCTCAGTCCTTCGTAGGGAATAGGAGGAAAACTTTCAGTATCAGGATGCATGCCCAAAGGGGTACAGTTAACTATGAGAGTGTATTGAGTTAAAATGTGGGGCGTGAGTTCGTTGTAAGTATAACGAATTCCTTCTCGTTTGACTCTTCCAACCAAATCATATTCAATAGAGAGTTTTGAAAGAGCGTACCTCACAGCCTTCGATGCTCCACCACTTCCCAAAATCAATGTGCGTATAGGTTGCATTTTAATCAAGTCCTGAATTGTCTCCTCAAAAGCCAGAGCATCAGTATTGTGGCCGATAAGAACTGTTTTTCCCCTTTTTCTATGGACTGCAACCGTATTAACTGCACCTATTTCGATTGCTTCTACAGTTAGGTCATCTAAATAAGGGATAATGGCTTCCTTATAGGGTATGGTGACATTGAAACCCAGCAGATTGGGCACATTCACAAGTAATTGGTAGAGTTCTTTCAGGTCTTTTAATGGAAAAAGGCGGTATTCGAAATCGCTAATCCCTGCATGTGCAAATTTACGTGAGAAGTATTCCGGAGAAAATGAGTGCTCAAGAGGAAAGCCGATGAGACCTAAAATGTTCATACATTAAACAGCATATTTCAAAATGACAAATCCTCCAATCAAGAGGACTGTGAATCCCCAGGCTAACCAATTAAAATATTTGTCAATGAATGATTTAATTTGCGGACCATATTTCCAGATAAGCCATGCAACCAGAAAAAACCTGGCCCCCCTGCTTAACGCTGAGGCTAAGATAAGCATGAGAAAACTGATATTAAAGGCTCCTGCACTTATGGTAAATACCTTATAGGGAATAGGAGTAAATCCTGCCGTGAAGATGGCCAAAAAATCCCATTCATTGTAAATAGCTGATACTCTGTTGAAGAGTTCATGCGTAAACCCTGGAATATTATCAAAGAAAAAGTTGGCAAACCCGGTAAATTGATTATCAGTTGTCCACCATAAAAAATGACCAATGGCATACCCAGCCATTCCTCCTAAAACAGATGCCAAAGTGCAATTGAAGGCAAAACGGAAGGCCTTGGCTTGAGAGCCTAAAACAAGTGCAATCAGTAAAGGATCTGGGGGAATCGGGAAAAAAGATGCTTCTGCAAATGCCAAGATAAATAAAGCCGGCGCTCCGTAAGGGGTTTCAGCCCAATGAAGAACCCATTCGTATAATTTTTTAAAAATTCCCATTTTTTTGTTGATTATGAATACTTTAGTTTAGGATTTTTGACCACTGTCATCCATATTCAGGGCAAGATATTCAACCACATCCGGATAGTCTCTCATTTTAGGGAAGTAATCGAGGATTTCATTTTTGAGAGAAGGATTGGCCTCTAATCCCTGCTGAAGCCTTACCAATGCTTCATTTCTTCGCCCCATCACGCGAAGCAAGTATGCTAGTGCTAAATGTGTAAAATCATCCCATTTATCCGTTTTTTCTGTGGAGAGTAAAAATGTAACAGCCTCATCCTCAAATGCTCCTTGCACGGCAACCTGAGATATTTTAATCAGAATGTCCTGGTTGTTATTCGATAGTTCTATTGCCCTTTTCAAATCTATGTAGGCGTTACGATACTCCTGCAAATTGGTATATAATTCTGACCTAAAACTGAAATAGGTTGGATTGTAGGGATCAATCTTAATGGCTTTGTTAATTCTTCTTAGGGCAAATCTGGTTTTTCCCGACAATCCATCGCAAACTGCCAAACCATACCAACCTTCGGCTAATTGGTCATCAAGTTTGAGCGCTTGGGTGAAATATTCTCTGGCCTTCTCTGGTTCGATAAGGTTAATGTAGCAATCACCTATATAGCAATAGGTTAAGGCATCCGGGTCTTCCATTTTCATTACATCCTTATAAACCGCAATGGCTTGCTCGTACATCTCCGCATGATAGTAGGAGTTGGCTTTGTTGAAATAAGCAGCGGTATTTGAAGGATCTATCGTAATAACAAAGTCGAAGGCTTCTATACTTTTCTCATAAAGGCCATACTTGCTGTACATCAGGCCAAGACTAAACCAGCCCTGAATAGACCAGGGATGGCTTGTTAGAAATTTTTGAAAGGTCTCAATTCCTTCTTCCAGTCGGTCAGTTATTTCAAAACAAAAGCTTAATTCGTTGACAATATCTTCATCGTCAGGTTCCAGTTCGAGTGCAATCAAAAGTACTCTGATGGCGCTGTCGTAATCGGCTAACTTCTGGTATTCATAGGAAATTGTCATGTAAATCTCCACAGGGTCATCCGCATACTCTAAAGCCTTATTAAATTCTGCTATTGCTTCCTGGTGTTTGTCTAATTTACTATAAATGGTTCCCCGGGTGTAATAAACCTCTGAATTCTGGGGTTCCATGCTTTCAACCTTGGCCAGAATATCCATAGCTGCATGCTCTTTATTGATGGCAGCCAGATACTGAGCATGCTTAAGCAGAAATACATTCTCATAAGGGAATTGCCTGCGGGCTTCTTCTATGGCCAGTTTGGCTTTTTTTACGTCGCCTGTATCGAGGTAAAAATTAATTATTTCTTCAAACTCTTCAGTGTCGAAAAATAGGGAGGTGTGGTCCGACAACATTTGTTCGAATCGTTCCAACAGGTCAAAAAAGGAAAAGTCGTTATCGTTGAAATCTTCGCTCATATTCTCTTAAAAACTGAATGCAAACTTACTCAAATTTTTACGACCTCAGGCCCGATTTTTTGTTTTCTGTGTATAAATTTCTTTAAATCAATAATTTATTATTTATGATTAGAGACAATATAAATTCGGAATTTATTTGCCGGAATGCCTAAATTAGTTGAACTTTGCAAAAAAAACAGACCGGATAATAACTATCAATGAGTAGGATTGTCACAATATCAGAGGCTGCATCGCTGGCTATACACGCAATGGTGCTTATAGCCCGGAGCGAGCAATCGTTAAACGTTACACATATTGCGCAACAGATAGGAGCTTCGCGCAACCACCTGGCTAAAGTGATGCAACGATTGGTGAAAGATGGCTTTGTGAAATCTACCCGTGGCCCGGCCGGCGGATTTGTCTTAAATAAAAAACCCGAGGAAATAACGTTGCTCAGCATCTACGAAAGCATTGAAGGTACTATTGAACTGAGCGGCTGCCCGCTCGACCATAAAATTTGTGCCATCGGGCAATGTTTGATGGATGGCGTCATAGGAGAAGCAACAGCTTTGTTAATCAATCATTTTGCCCGAAAAAAACTGAGCGACCTTCTTTAAATTTTCTTTTTTTTTCTTATTAAACTTTTTCTTTAAAAAAATGTTTGTATATTTGCGTATTAAAATACCAAAATACCTTTATTGGGATGTCCGGGATTTTTCACATATCCGAAGCAGCAAGCATAGCCATGCATACTATGGCTTGTATAGCCCTTACCGGGCGAAAATTACGGGCTCATGAACTGGGCAAAATAACCGGATTTTCTAAGAGCCACATTGCTAAAGTACTCTCCATGTTGGTTAGAGCCGGACTATTGGAATCGGAGCGGGGACCGCAGGGTGGCTTTCATTTGGCACGTGCTGCTTCTTCTATATCATTATTAGAGGTTTACGAAGCTGTTGAGGGCAGATTGGATGTTGACCCCTGCCATGTGCCTTGTCCGTTTTGTGAGGATGTAGGTTGCTTAACTGGCGGATTAGCTCCAAGATTTAACAGGGAGTTTAAATCTTATATGTCTGCACGAAAACTATCTGATATTCAAAGTAATAAAATAAATATTGAACCCCAAAATTGTACTCTATGAAAAGGCAAATTATTCAAATTGATGAAGCAAAATGTAACGGGTGTGGACTATGTATTCCTAATTGCCATGAAGGGGCTCTTCAACTCATAGATGGAAAAGCCCGATTGGTAAGCGATTTATTTTGTGATGGTCTGGGGGCTTGCATCGGGCGTTGCCCTGAAGGTGCTATTACCATCATCGAACGTGAGGCAGAGCCTTATGATGAAATTAAGGTAATGGAAAGCATCATCCCCAAAGGGCGTAACACGATTTTAGCCCATCTTGAACATCTTAAGGAACATGGAGAAGAAGAATACTTAGCCCAGGCTATCGCATTTTTAAAGGAAAACAAGGTAGATCTATCCCCAGGTGCATCACCTCATACCAGTCCTTTGAAGCCCGCTGCACATCAGTTACATCAGCATGTTGGAGGTTGTCCGGGGTCAGCTATGCGCGATTTTCTGGCAAATAGCTCTCAGCCATCAGCCCAATATACTGAAACTTATTCAGAATTGAGGCAATGGCCGGTACAGCTTCATTTGCTCAACCCTGCTGCTTCTTATCTGCGGGGTGCCGACCTGGTGCTTGCTGCTGATTGTGTGGCCTTCTCGATGGGCAATTTTCACCATCATTATCTAAAAGGAAAAAGTTTGGCCATAGCATGTCCTAAGCTTGATAGCGGAAAGGAGATTTATGTTGAAAAATTGGCTTCGATGGTTCGGGATGCTGGGATCAATACGATTACAGTTGTTATGATGGAAGTGCCTTGTTGTGGTGGATTATTACACTTGGCTCAATTAGCGATGCAAAAAGCCGGGAAAAGAATACCCCTGAAAAAGGCTATCATAAGCGTACAGGGTGAGGTATTGGAAGAAAACTGGTTATTAAATTAATAAACTTTTAAATCTTTATTGTTATGGAAAAGAAAACTTTTGAAGCAGCTTCCATATTTGAGTGGAATCATTGCGTAGATTATTCTTCAGATGGAATTGTCAGCAAACGCGTAATTGACCGACCTACAGGCAATGTTTCTCTTTTTGCCTTCGATGAGGGCCAACGCTTAAGCGAACATTCTGCTCCTTTTGATGCTTTGGTTCAAGTGACCGAAGGTGAAGCACAAATAATAATAGGCGGGGTACCGTACATCCTCCAGCAAGGGCAATGTATTATAATGCCGGCCAATATTCCACATGCTGTTAATGCACTTTCCCGTTTTAAGATGGTTTTAACCATGATTAAAGGTTAAGGGAGGAAAGGTTATGAGTGAATTGATTAATAATTCGTTTATGCGAAAAATGCGCCTTAAAGAGTTGATTTTAAAACTACATGAGGGCGTTGATGAAGATAGTGTGAGGGCCGAATTGTTGGAAACCTTAAGCATGATCCCCTATGGAGAAGTTGTGGAAGTTGAGCAGGAACTTATTGAGGAAGGTTTGCCGCAGGATGAAGTATTGCGTCTGTGTGATGCACATTCTGCAGTTCTTGAAGGCAATATCGACCTAAGTGGTATGAAGGCGGTACCAGAAGGGCATCCCGTTGATGTTTTCCAAAAGGAAAATGATGCGCTGAAAAGGGTGACCAAACAGGCCAGAGAAGCTATTGAAAAAACCTTAAATCAAGAAAAGGTTGATGTTCAAATTATATTGGAAATAAGGAGTTTATTTAATCAACTGTTTGATGTTGACAAGCATTATAAGCGAAAAGAATACTTACTTTTTCCTTATCTCGAGAAAAAAGGAATTACGGGTCCACCGGCAGTAATGTGGGGAAAGCACGATGAAATCAGAGAACAATTAAAGGGAAGTATTGAAGTTTTACAAATTACTGAATTGCCTTTGGAAGAGTGGAGGGCCGCTGCTCAGATGGTACTTTTACCCGCCCTCAATGCCATCGACGATATGGTGGTGAAGGAGGAACAAATTCTATTTCCCATGTCGTTGGATGCGTTGTCGGAAGGGGAGTGGTACGAAATTGACCATCAAACTCCTGATATTGGATTTTGTTTATATGACCCTCCGGTGCAATGGAAACCCAATAAAGCGCAAGCGAATCAGGAGGAAATGGATGATTTTTCGGGCGGCTTAGTCAGGTTACCCTCAGGAAATTTCAATGTAAAAGAACTTATGGCAATTCTTAACACGCTACCTGTAGATATAACTTTCGTTGACAAGGACGACAAAGTGAGATACTTTTCGCAGGGGCCACACCGGATATTTCAACGCAACAGGGCCATTCTCAACCGCGATGTTCGTTATTGCCATCCTCCTGCCAGTGTTCATATTGTCGATAAAATTCTCGAAGATTTTCGTAGTGGCAAAGCCAGCCATGCACCATTCTGGATCAATATGCGGGGAAGGATGATTTATATAGAGTATTATGCTCTGCGAGATGCCGACGGGCAGTATTTGGGAACACTTGAAGTTTCGCAGGATATTACCCGTTACCGTGAATTGGAAGGTGAACAAAGAATTCTCAGTTACAGCAAGTAAACATAAATATTAACAGCAATGACGGAGAAACTAATTATTACGCCCCGCACTAAGGTGTACGATATTCTGGAAGCTTATCCTCAGCTCGAAGAGAAATTAATTGAAATGGTACCTGCGTTCGAGAAATTGCGCAACCCGGTGCTTCGCCGCACCATCACTCGCATAACCAACCTTGGCCAGGCGGCTGCTATTGCAGGAGTACCTGTGGAGACTCTTGTAAATCAACTTCGTAAAGAGGTTGGCCAGGATATTGCAACTTTTGAAGAAGCACAAAAAGATTTTCAGCAGAAGCCAAAATGGGTGGATGAACTCCCCTTAGGAGGGGAATTGGATGCCAGACCCATGTTAGCAGCCGGTGAGCATCCTGTGGGACAGGTAATTGCCGACCTTCAAAAGCTCGAAACCGGTAAGAAATACCATTTGATTACTCCATTCCTTCCGGTTCCTCTCATAGACAAAGCAATGGGTTTGGGTTTTAGTCATTGGGCTGAAAGAATAAATGACAACGAATACCATATTTATTTCAAACAATGATTATATTTGCACCTTAGAAAACCTGCAGCGGATAAAGATTTTTCCATTTCCGTTGCAGGTTTTTTCATAGTAAACAGGTAGCCATGAAAACCTTTTATAGGGAAGACGAATCGATGATTAAAGAAGTTCCTAACGCAGGGAAGCTTGCTGAAGGAACAGATTATCAAATTATTAGACTGATTTTAAAGCCAGGAGAGGCACAAGTTCTGCACAGGAACCAGCGCAGGGTAATATTTTATGTTATCAATGGAAAAGGGGTATTGCAAGTTGATGGGCGCAATTTTCAATTGGGAATGGGCGACGGAGCCGAAGTAATGACCTACGAACAGCGTGCCTGGAAAAATATTGGGGAAGAAGACCTGGAATTACTTGTATTTAAGTTTCTTTAGATGTAAGCAGCTAAATTTTACGCTGGCCCATTATTTAAGGTGATTATGGTCGAATTGCAAGGGAAGTAGCGATCCCACCGATGAGGTTTTCCAAATTTTGCCCGTTTTGCCTCCCATAATTACGGGAATATTTAGATTTTGAATGGTTTCAAACTCAAGCATGGCTTGTCGGCACATGCCGCAAGGAGGTATGGGCTCACCTGTTTCGGCAGAAATAGCTATAGCCTTGATTTTTACCCCAGGAAATTGAGAAGATGCGTAGTACAATGCAGTGCGTTCGGCACATGTGCCAACGGGGTATGAGGAATTTTCCTGGTTGCTTCCCTGAATTATTTCTCCATTTTCAAGCATAATGGCCGCTCCTACTTTGAATCCGGAATAGGGTGCATAGGCTCTCGAGGTAGCTTTTCTGGCCATTTGCAGCAATTTGGCTTCCATTTCGGGTAATGTGGTTTCGTTTTCCCACTCCTCAAATTCAATAGTTAGTCTTCTGATGATCATAGTCAGAGATTTGATTGTTTTACGAAGTTCTTGGCTTTGATGTTTCTGTTGCCAACATCGAAAGGAAAGTCATGAAAAAGGCAAAGAAGGTAACTCCGGCCTGTGTTTCAATAGTATCTTCATTAAGCATGGAAATGAAGATAATGAAAGTAAAAGCAGTTAGTCGAAAATCGAAGCGGGAATGTATGCTTGGATAAAAAAGTGCAATAAGAAAGAAAATAAGCCCGGGAATACCAAATCCAATAGTAATGCTCAAAAATTGATTATGAGAGCGCAGACGTGTATCTTTTAGGTCAGAATTCATCTCCACAAGTTGATTGTGAAAAACTTGCGGAATATCGCCTGTGCCTACTCCTGCCAAAGGAGATTTTTTTATAATATTTATCGAGGCTTTAATCAATTCATACCGTTGCATTATGCTATTGCCTTGTGTACCGTAGCCGTCAAGGTATTTTTCATAACCAAAGAAAAATTCATCAAGAGCTCGTGCAAAGGCGTTGCGAGTGAGTTGTTTGGCATTGGCAACGCCCTTTTCTATGTTTCTTATCTCTTCATCGCTAAGTTTGGCTAATCCATCAGCATCTTTTGTCAGTCCTTTGCTGTTGAGGTACCTAACAATAGTTGCCATAAGTGGCTGTCCACATAAATCTTTTCCGTAAAAGTCGAGAGTACTGCGTTTTGACCAACTTTCGACCAGTTCTTTTTCGCAATAATAGAGGCCTACCCAATTTCCGTTTTCTTTACCGAAATAAAGGGTATCATGCAAATATGGATTTCCCCGTGAAGTGGTAGCCGGGAGCTGGCTGAAGTCGCGCAGGGGTTTGTAATTCTTAATTTCTTCCAATTTTCGGTCGATGGAATAAATGCCATATAATATCGCCCCTATACTTGCTATCCATACCAGTGTGGTTATCCATACAGGGAGCTTTTTAGCCAGGATATAAAGAATCCATGCAATCAATAGAAAGGCAGAAATCATCGATCCGGTTGTTGCGCCAAAGAGTATGAGGTATAAAAAGAAAAAAATGATGAAAATAAGGCCCGGAATTTTTTGGTTCCAGTTTTTTTGTTGATTTATCTCATAAAACAATAGTACAATGGACAAACATATGTTGAGACTAAAGCGGATGTGGGAAATTCCCGGCGAAAAGAAACGATAGTTGATAAATTCTTCCTTTAAACCAAGAAAGAGACCAATTAATGCAGTGACAGCGAGTGTTGCAGTATGAATCCAGATAAGAAAGCGACTTTCTCGTTGGTTTAGAATGGGCATACTGAAGATGATGAATGGCAAAACAAACAGGGGTATTTTGGTACGCAGGTCTTTCCATGCATATGTAAAGTCGCTGGTATGAATCAGACCTATTATATGCAGGAGAAAAATGGAAAATATGGCCCAAAAAAAACGATTTGCCAAAAGGTGTTTGAGTCTTTCTTTGAAATTGCCTTCGAGTAGCCAGGCTACTCCCAGCATCAACTGCGAAACACTCATCATATAATTTGAAGTGGGTATGGCGGCTATAAGAACACTTAAGCCGAATAAGTAAAAATATCGTTTGAATGATATAGTTTTAGTAAACAAAACTTCCATTTACTTTTTCTTGCGATTATGACATTGGGGATGTGTTCCTTGAAGTACGGATTGGTACGCAGCCTGGTCTTTGAGGATTTCCACTGCTTTTTTTACTGTGAGGTCGTTCGAAATCAGGGCCTTCACCTCACCCGACCGGAAAAAATATCGATTAGCTATTTCGGCAGCCAGCATTGTAGAAATGAGGTTGCGTGCCATCTTCATTCGTGTTTGGTATTCTTTCTTTATGTTATAGGCCAGGCTGTCGATGTTTTGCTTTGAGGTTGGGCTCAACATTTTTTCTTTCGAAAGGAATTGTTCCATTTCATGCATCTGGGCTAGGGGGCCATTTTCCCAATTTTCCATGTGGTTAAGGGCGAAATGGATAAAAGTGGAAAACAATTCATCGGTAATTTCAAAAGAGTCGTCGGGAGGAGTGGCGGGATGTTCGCGGACATATTGGTTTGCAAAATCGAAAAATACGAGGTTGTCAATCAACTGAAATAGGATCCGGGTTTCAGGTGTAGTGTCGGGAACCAGATCGGGTTCTATACCACTGCCTTCGTAAACTACACGCCCGCCTTTTGTATAGAAAGCAGGTTTTTCGGTAGTTTTTGTATTGCCGGAGCCATGAAAATAGTCGATAGCTTGTATGCATCTTCCGCTGGGAATATAATATTTCGCTACGGTGATTTTTAGTTGGTTATTGTAGGGTAGCGGCAGGATATTTTGCACCAAGCCTTTGCCGAAGGTTGGATTTCCCAAAATTATAGCCCTGTCAAGGTCTTGAAGAGAACCAGCCAATATTTCGGAAGCAGAAGCACTTCTATCATCCACCAGGATTACCAGAGGGAGCTGGGGAGCAATTGGGTCGTTTATTGTAAAGTAGCTTCTGTTTTTGTCGTAACTGCGTCCACGTGTGCTCACGATTAACTGACCTTTGGGTACAAACATATTCACAATGGCTACTGCCTGATCGAGTAGGCCTCCGCCGTTGCCTCGTAAATCGATAATCAACCCCTCCAGTTCTTTTTCGGCTTTAAGTTTTTGGAAGGCTTCCGAAAACTCTTTGGCAGCCTTATCTGTAAATTGTTCGAGCCTGATAAGTCCAATGCTGGGTGCAGGCATGCCGCTGTAAGTAATATTCACAGGTCTTATCTTCTCACGCGTGAGGGTAATTTGTTCTTCTTTTGCAGAGCCATCCTTCCGGTAAATAAGGGTAAGTTTAGATCCTGCTTCCCCACTCAACAAACTTTCTACATCTTCCTCTGAGCGTCCGGACAGTTCAAGATTATTTACCTTCAAAATAAAATCTCCTTTGCGCAAACCTGCCCTGAATGCAGGTGAGTTTTCTTCCACCTGAGCAATACACATTTTCCCGTCGCGCAAAAATATGCTTATGCCAATGCCTCCATATTCTCCCTGGGTGTATAGCCGATACTGTTCTATCTGACTTTCCGGAATAAATACAGTATAGGGGTCGAGACTTCCTAGCATGGCATTGAGTGCAGTGCGATTGAGTTCCGAGGGATTTATCTCATCAGCATAATTGAGGGATAATTCTTTAACAACAGAAAAATATATTTCCAGGCTTTTGGATAGCTCAAATAAATTATTCTGGGAACTAACCTTGTTGCAAAGCAGTAACAAAAGGGCAATGAAAGAAAAAAATAATCTTTTTGTGAGGTTTGAAGATAGCCTAAGTTTCATATCCATTGGTTTGGCAGGCAAATTTTCTAAAAAACGAAAAGTATGAAAAATAATTATGCACCTCCAGAATTGCTTTCAATAGCTGACTGGATTTTCACAATAATTTCTTGCAGGAGTTTAATTACAGATTTTTCAATCGATGAATAAGGTTCGGTGTGTTTTGCAGAATAAAGGAGTGCAATGTAGATGGTTCCCTGCATCTGACGAGAGGGCGAATAGAGGATATGCTTGTTTTTTCTGTAAGCTTCCTTAAGTCTTCGACGAAGGAGGTTGCGCTGGGTAGCTTTGCGGAAATTTCGTCCTGGTACGGAAAATAGCGTCTGAACTGGACTCAATGTTTGAGCTTCATCATGGGCATATAAAAAAATAGCCCTGACCGGGTAAGAAGTCAGAGCTGTTCCTCGGGCAAAAAGGGTTTCAATGCGTTTTGCCGAGCTCAATATTTCGTATTTGCGCAGCGTTGCCCGCATACCCTTTTACTCGTATTTTCCGGGTTTTTAATGATTAAGTTGACCTTTTTCTTGCTCCTTAGGGGTATTTTCGTCCCACAGAGAAGTCATTTTATCCTCTGCTGGGGGTATATTGTTTGAATCAGATTTCTCGGCTTCTTCAGCGCTGCTGGCATTGGCCTTCGTTGAAGTTTTTTTTCTCTTTTTTTGTTCAATTAAAAACTGTTCGATGGCTGAAGCCATGGAAGGCGCAGTTGGGGTGGGGGCCATTATATTAACAATAAGACCATGCTCTGTTGCTTCTCTGGCAGTATTTTCGCCAAAGGTGGCTATCACCTGTTTTTTCTGGGAATAATCAGGCCAGTTTTTAAAGAGCGACTTAATCCCCATAGGACTAAAAAACACGAGTAAATCGTATTTTTTAATGTCAATTTTGTTTTTAAGATCGCGGGGTACGGTTTTATAAACAACAACTTTTTTATGCTCCACTCCCAACTTTTCCATGAAAGGTGGCACATCGTTTTTGCTGGTGTCTCCACAGGGGATAAGGTATTTCTCGGTCTTGAATTTTTTAACGAGATCTTCAAGATCATTGAATGAGCCTTTTCCAAAGAAAATCTTGCGTTTTCGGTAGGTGATGTAATTCTGCAAATAGAGTGCAATTGCCTCGGAAGTGCAGAAATACTTCATGGTCTCGGGTATGGGATAACGGGCTTCTTTTACCTGCTGGAAAAAATAGTCAACCGCATTTTTGCTGGTAAAAATGATGGCGCTGTATTCCTCCATCCTGATTTTTTGCCGCCGAAACTCTTTTCCATCTAAAGGTTCAATTTTAAAGAGTTTTTCATAGTCGACTTCCAGGCCATGTGCTTCGGCAATCGGCGTGTAGGGTGAGCTTTTGATATCTTCGGGCCTTGGTTGCGAGATTAGAACTTTCCTGATTTTCAAATCTTCCTTTTTTTTATGGTTATCAACTCGCTGACATCACCTGCTGTTATATTACTAATTGTTTATCAGTAATTTAGCCAGCAGTATTAGGGGTAAAATTTCGACGGTGCAAAGGTACAAAAAAAAGTAAATACCAACGATGTTGATGTTTTTAAAGGATGCAAGCGTCCACATGAAAATTTTGCGTAAATAGAAAATAATTACAATAGTACAACTTATTAAAAGGGAAATTGCGGAGACTTTTCCGCTCCCCATTATCGAAACCATGAGAAATGGTAGAATTACCAATCCCGACATTCTCATGAACCGATTCTCTTCAAAAATGAGTGACTGGGAAAATAGCCTGATTCTAAAAACATTACCCAAAAAATCTATGAGGCTTTTTTTAAATTGAAGGTATAAGATTAATCCTGGCATCAAAAGCAGGAAAATGAGTCGTATTTCGCTCAGTTTGGGATACATGTTAAAAAAGGCTCCCTTCGTCAAAAAATAAATAAGGGTAGTGTAGGCAAATAACGCATTCAAGCTATGAAGCCAATCAATGGTTTTATTGAAGGCATATTTATCCCTCTTTTCACTGGCAGATACTTTTGAAAAATAAGTCAACAAAGCCTTGTTACCCAGGTTTTTAATCAGCACAACCATGAGTATACTGGCCACAATAAGAATATAAGAGGTGTCGATAGGTGAAGGAAGGGGAATTTCTTTTAAAGGGTATTTTACTTGCAGAAGATGGCCACGAAAAAAAGGCCCTGAATAGGCAGGTAGGGTATCGATGCTTGTATTGCCAGAAGCTGCAGAGGTATAATTGAAGCCCATTTGTTCAGCCAGGCTCTTGAGGGCATCGACAGGAGCGATGGTAGCTGACGTGTCTTGAAACACATATGTATTAAGCGTATCTGGCATGTGAATCCTAAGGCTGGCAAAGATAGGAATCTTTCAAGGTATGTGGTATTGAGTGTGGAAATTGGATTCTGACAAATGAAAAGGCTGTCGCCAGAAGCAACAGCCTTATTAAGATTGAAAAAAGATTGAATCAGTTGAGGTTGAAAAGGAAACCTACTGAAATCACAAGCTGATCGGCACTGCTTAGGGTATATTTGGCTTCGGCAACTCCAAGCAGCCTGGAAGTCAATGGCTTCTGTACACCCGCCCCTAAATTGATACCCATTTCTGAATCACTGGTGCTTGCTCCCATAAAATTAACTTTTACGCCAAGCAGGTTGAGACCGCCAAGGGCATAAAAAGCCATATCACCACTTTCACTGAATGTGTAGTGTCCGTTAACATTCAATTCCCACCAGGTAACATCGTTTTTTTCGAGGTAGTAGATAAAATCAGGTGCCAGCCTGATTCTGTCGTTGATTCCGTAATGAAATTTTATGCCAAATCCCGGATTTTTAATTTCACTTCCGTAGGCTACCAGGGGCCCAATTTTCATGTCCCCTTTTTGAGCTGAAGCAGTAACGATCATCAAACTCAGTACAAAAACAGTTAGCAGTCTTCTCATGGTTTTAGTTTTGGGGTTAATAATGTACACAAATTTAGGGACATTTAACCAATATTTCAAGTTTTGTGGCATTTTTATTAAATTTTTACTGATTCTAAATTAATTAGTAAGAATTGTTTAACAATTTGGCATCGTGATTTTTAAGCTCGTAATATGGTTTTAGCTATATTTTGAATTTTTTTTTCAAAAGTTCAATACCTGTACCTTTGCATCGTGTAAATTATGTTTTTTAAGTATTCATTATCAAACTATAAATCATGAGCACATTTCTTCAAGATGTTAGGCAGCGGGCTAAAAGCCTGAACAAATGCATTGTACTACCTGAGGGTACAGAGGAACGTACCCTACATGCAGCAAATGAAATTTTAAAAGAAAAGATTGCCCGCATAATTCTTATCGGAAAGTCGGAGACCATTGTTTCTTACGCCGAAAAGCATGGTTTGAAGCACATTTCTGAGGCTTTAATTATTGATCCCGAAACTTTTGAACGCAGACAAGAGTTTGCCGATGTTTTATACGAGATACGAAAGAGCAAGGGAATGACCCCTGAGCAGGCTTACCGTCTGATGGCTGATCCACTGTATCTGGGAGTAATGATGATCAAAATGGGCATGGCTGATGGAGAAGTCGCCGGGGCAATCAACGCAACGGGGGATGTTTTACGGCCGGCTTTTCAAATCGTTAAGACGGTTCCCGCAGTAAGTGTTGTTTCTGGGGCCTTCTTTATGATTATGAAAGAGAAACATTGGGGAGAAAATGGGGTTATGGTTTTTGCCGACTGTGCCGTAAATCCTGATCCTACCGACCGGCAACTGGCTGAGATAGCCGTAATGAGTGCACGCACAGCCCGCAGTATTGCAGGTATTGAACCCCGTGTGGCTATGCTCAGCTTTAGCACCAAAGGCAGTGCTGTTCACACCTTGGTTGATAAGGTTGTAAATGCAACACAAATGGCCAGGGAAATGGATCCTGAACTGGAAATTGATGGCGAGCTTCAGGCAGATGCAGCTATCATTGAAAAAGTCGGAGCCTTGAAGTGCCCGGGAAGTCCGGTGGCAGGAAAAGCCAATGTTTTGGTATTTCCCGATCTTCAATCCGGAAATATAGCTTATAAACTCGTACAGCGACTGGCCGGTGCAGAAGCTGTTGGCCCGGTTCTCCAGGGAATGGCTGCCCCCATCAACGACCTCTCGCGTGGCTGTTCAAGCGATGATATTGTTAACCTTGTTGCTATAACTGCTACTCAAGCTGCTGTAAAATAAATTATTATGAATATTTTAGTCTTAAACTGTGGCAGCTCTTCCATAAAATATCAATTGTTTTCTATGGAGGGCACGCCCCAAATGGTTGCCAAGGGCTTGATTGAGAAAATCGGACTGCCCGATAGCCGTATCAATCATAAAGTCACAGGAAATGGGGAAATCACTGAGATAACTCCCATTCCTGACCATCAGACCGGGATTGACCTTTTACTTAAAAAACTCCTTACAGGAGAAATGGCCGTTTTGTCAACCCTTAGTGAAATACAAGCTGTTGGTCATCGTGTGGCTCACGGAGGAGAGAAATTTAAATCATCAGCACTCATCACCCCTGATGTAGAAAGAGGAATTGAAGAATGCTGTGAACTGGCTCCCCTTCACAATCCAGCCAACCTGAAAGGCATTCGTGCCATGCAGAAGCTTCTGCCAAATGTTCCTCAGGTTGCTGTTTTTGATACCAGTTTTCACCATACCCTCCCCGACCATGCCTATATTTACGGGATACCCTACTATTACTACGAAAAATATAAAATCAGAAAATACGGCTTTCATGGCACCTCCCATAAATATGTTGCCGAAACTGGGGCCGCTGCTCTGGGTCTTGACTGGAAAGCGCTAAAAATCATTACCTGTCACCTGGGAAATGGAGCCTCAATAACAGCCATCGATAAAGGAGTATCTATAGAAACCTCAATGGGCTTTACTCCGGTGGAAGGCCTGGTTATGGGTACTCGCTGCGGCGACCTCGACCTTGGAGTAATTCTTTACCTTATGGAAAAGGAAAACATGTGCTGCTCAGAACTTAACGATTTGGTGAATAAAAAGAGTGGCATGTTGGGCATCACCGGTGTTTCGTCTGACATGCGGGATATTGCCAAAGCAGCCGATGAAGGCAACTATAGAGCCGACCTGGGTCTGCGGATATATGCCAACATGGTAAGGAAATACATTGGAGCCTACACCGCCGTGCTAAATGGTCTTGATTTACTTATTTTTACAGGAGGCATTGGTGAGAATGATGTCAAAACGAGAGAAAGGGTACTTCATAATATGGATTACCTGGGTATTGTGCCTGATTTGGAGAGAAATCTTGAAGTCAGAGGTGAAACAGCAATTATTTCTTCGCCTGCTTCAAAAGTTAGGGTGATGGTTGTACCTACAAATGAAGAACTTGTAATTGCTCGTGACACTTTTCAAATAATTAGTAACCGCTAACCTCGTTTTAATTATTGCACTAACCTTGACTCTTCCCTGGCTTTTTTGAAGCAGGGGAGAGTTTTTATTTTTGCTGCCCAAATTATTAGTTAATGAAGGACACAACCCGGGCCAATATTTTGATGTGGATTACTGCAATGATTTGGGGTTTCGCTTTTGTCGCTCAGCGTGCAGGAATGGAAGATATCGGCCCATTTGCATACAGCTCCATACGTTTTGCCTTAGGGGGAATGTCACTTCTCCCGCTGGTATTTTATTACCACCGCAAGGGTAACAACTTTCTACGCAAAGACCTTTGGTTATCAGGCTTGCTTGCCGGAAGTGTTTTATTTTGCGGGGCCTCCGCACAACAAGTTGGCATTGTTAATACCCCTGCAGGTAAGGCGGGTTTTATCACCGGATTATATGTGGTTATGGTACCAGTGATTGGGCTTCTTTGGAAACGTAAGACGAGTCTGCCGGTGTGGATTGGTGCAGCATTGTCGGTAGTGGGAATGTATTTTCTGAGTATTCATGAGGGGATTAAAATAAATAAAGGTGATATGTGGGTACTTGCCGGGGCCTTTTTCTGGGCTAATCATGTCTTAGTCATTGCCTGGCTTTCACCAAAGTATAATTCGGTTCAATTGGCTGTTATTCAGTTTTTTACAGTTTCTGTTCTGAGCGGGTTAATGGCATTGGGTTTCGAAACCATAGGTTGGAGTAATGTTCATGGCGCTCTCTGGCCCATTCTATACGGTGGCCTCATGTCGGTGGGTATTGCCTATACCTTACAGGTTGTTGCCCAAAAGCATGCCCATCCAGCCTATGCATCAATAGTGTTAAGTTTAGAAACGGTTTTTGCAGCACTTGGCGGTTGGCTTGTTTTGAGCGAGTCATTCACCCTTAGAGAATTATTTGGCAGTCTATTGATTTTTACAGGAATCCTGGTGGCTCAATGGCAGGAAATTTTTTCGGCTTGGAGAAAAACTTTTAATTAGCAGCCCTTTTT
>DDBO01000008.1 GCA_002332755.1 Bacteroidales bacterium UBA2030
ATATCATCATAAAGAAAGTCCTCTCGTCCCAGGGCATACACAGGATGGCCATGCATTTTTAAGGCTCTGACGGCCATGTTGGCATAGCGGTCAGGATTGCGGCTTACGCCGATAACCAGGGTGGGTTTGTGAAGCATAATATTTAAACTGATATACAAATCCAAAATTATAGTTTTTTTGAACCTTTAGGGTAATTAATAACGCTACCTTACAACATTATAGCCTAAATTTGCAACACGCTGATAGTATCATGGAAGAACTTATTCAACTTTTCCTCCGCTCTGCCGGAGTTACTACCGACAGTCGTGCGGTAAAACCCGGGCAATTGTTTTTTGCCCTCAGAGGTGAAAATTTCGACGGTAACCAGTATGCATCTGGTGCTCTGGAGGCCGGAGCACTGGCAGCCGTTGTAGATGATCCGGATGTAGTGAAGAGCGATCAATATATTTTTGTTAAAAATTCGCTGCAGGCCCTGCAAGCCCTCGCCCGATGGCACCGACAAAGCCTCACCTGTCCGGTAATAGGTATTACCGGTTCCAACGGGAAAACAACGACCAAAGAATTGATGGCACGTGTTCTTAACACGCAATTCAAAACGCATTTTACCCAAGGCAATCTCAACAATCACATTGGCGTGCCCTTGACCTTGCTAAATATTCCCAGGAATACGGAAATGATAGTCGTGGAAATGGGAGCCAACCATCCGGGTGAAATTGATTTTCTGAGTCGTATCGCCCAACCCGACTATGGACTGATTACCAATATAGGCAAGGCGCACCTGGAAGGATTCGGGGGATACGAAGGAGTTATACGTACCAAAACCGAACTTTATCGCTATATACACGAAAAAGGAGGATCTGTATTTGTCAACGGATCCGATCCTCTACTGCTGAAACACAGCGAACACCTGCAAAGAATTCTGTATAATCATCCTGACGCAATTGTAAAAGGTGAAATAATTAACGACGAAGGATATTTGACTTTTAAATTATTTATAAAAAATCAAAGCTTCGATATACAGTCGCAACTGATTGGAAGTTATAACCTGCCCAATTTATTGGCTGCAGCAGCCATAGGCCAGCATTTTGGGGTTAAGGCCGACTCCATTGCGCAAGCCCTGGCCACCTACACTCCTACCAATAATCGCTCCCAATTGTTGATCACTCCCCACAACCGGGTCATCATGGATGCATACAATGCCAACCCATCCAGCATGACTGCAGCCCTTCAGAGTTTCAAAAAACAGCCCTTCAGACCCAAAGCCGTGATATTGGGCGAAATGCTGGAATTAGGCAGTGAATCCCTTCAGGAGCATCAAAGTATAGCCCAATGGGCTGCTTCGGGAGAAATAGATGAAATTTTTCTTGCAGGAGAAGGGTTCAGGGAAGCGAAAGTCGGGAAATGGTTCGAAAACACATTATCCCTGAAAGAATATCTGGAAAAACACCCGCTGAAGGGTTATCTGATTCTGGTGAAAGGAAGCAGGGGAAATAAGCTGGAGCAAATCATTGATGTTTTGTAAAAAAGAAGAATACAGGGTTTTGGGACTCATGTCGGGTACCTCGCTCGACGGCTTAGATCTCGCCTATTGTCATTTCCATAAAGTATCCCCCGGCCGGTGGGATTACAGGATATTAAAAGCAGAAACCCTTCCGTGGGAAGAAGCCTGGAAGAAGAAGATTCAGGCAGCCTTTCATTACAGCGGGCCGGAACTCATTGAATTTCATTTTTCGCTGGGGCATGAATTTGGAAAGAGAGCTTCTCATTTTCTAAAAAAACATAACCTGGCTCCCGATTTCATTGCCTCACACGGCCAAACCATATATCACCAGCCTGATTCCGGCTACACCTTTCAGGCTGGAAGCGGGGCCGCTATTGCTGCTCAAACCGGACTTCCCGTAATCTGCGACTTTAGGTCGGGTGATGTTGCCCTGGGTGGACAAGGCGCACCCCTGGTGCCGGCAGGTGATCGTCTCCTTTTTGGGGATTATGGCGCTTGTATCAACCTGGGAGGATTCGCCAACCTAAGTTTTGACAATGAAAAAGGACAAAGAATCGCGTATGATATTTGTCCGGCAAACCTTGGGCTCAATTATTTTTCGGCTTTGGCAGGGATACCTTACGATAAAGACGGCATGTTGGCCAGCCAGGGAAAGGTTGACCCATTTTTGCTTGATGAACTTTTGGCGTTAGCGTATTTTCACATGCCTCCACCAAAATCGTTAGGAAGAGAATGGCTGGAGCATGAATTCATACCCATTCTTCAAGAAAAATCCCTATCTCCCCACGATGGTTTGCGTACCCTCAACCAGTTTCTGGCGATTCTCATAAAGCAAGAAATAAGCAAAATACCCCATATGGGCAAAGGCATTTTGCTAACTGGAGGCGGAACTCACAATGCTTTTCTTATTCACCTGTTGCGTGAAGAAATGGGCTTACCGATCGTTGTTCCCGATGCTCAGCTGATAGATTTCAAAGAAGCCCTGATCTTTGCTTTTCTGGGGGTTTTATACGTAGAAGAAACACCCAATTGTCTCAACGAAGTCACCGGAGCACGGTACAACAACATCGGAGGTTGCCTGTATCAGGGAAGATTGTTTTAAACAATTGTTAAAAAAATAACATTGTTAAAAAATTAACAAAGCGGTTTTTTATTCATAATCAGTCATTTTCAAACGCAAAAAGGGTTGATATATAGTTTTTTGGATTTTGTAATAGAGGAATTAATCCTAATTTTGCCGCACGCAATATCCTTATAAAGAAATGGAAAGCAAACTTCAGGAGCTCACTTCACGTATTTATCGAGAAGGAATAGAGAAGGCCAGTGCAGAGGCCGCACAGATTAAAGAACAAGCCAGCCGCGAGGCTGCCGAGATGCTGGAAAATGCACGTCGTGAGGCTCATCGCATTGTAGAGGAAGCCCAAAAAGAGGCTGAAGAACTCCGGCGAAATGTCAGCAACGAAATCCGTATGTCCACCCGACAGGCAATGGCCGCCCTTCGCCAGCAAATCACCGAATTAATCACCACCCGTATGGTGGAAGGTCCCGTCAAAGATGCCTTCAACGACAGAGAATTCATTAAAAAATTAATTGAAACCATCATTAAAAACTGGCAAAGTCAAAACAACGGCCAGGGAATGACCGTTATACTTCCCCCGGCAGAAGAAAAAGAACTGGGGGCCTGGCTCGAAACCAAAGGCCGACAACTGCTCACCACCGGTCTTGAAGTGGTTTACGACGAAAAAACCGGTAAAGGCTTCCGCATAGGTCCAGCCGACAAAAGCTACATTAT
This sequence comes from Bacteroidales bacterium UBA2030, assembly GCA_002332755.1. Lineage (GTDB taxonomy): Bacteria > Bacteroidota > Bacteroidia > Bacteroidales > TTA-H9 > UBA2030. Next base: position 3,294 of record DDBO01000008.1, read on the forward strand.
TTCATTCACCGAGGAAGATTTCGAAAACTTTTTCAGAACCTACCTGCGTCCGCGAACCATTAAACTGCTTTACGGAGGAGAATAATGTCCGGCAGAAACTATTATTATCTCGTTGCCGGGTTACCCGACCTAGCCATGGAGCAGGCTAAGGTTAAGGGTACACTTCAGGAACTACTCATCGAACTGAAGCAATACCTTCACCCGGCCGATTATCGTCTGGTAGAAAGGCTTTTCTGGCCTATCGACCATGGCAACATGTATCATCTTCTGTTAAAAACCGGAGAACCTTTTAAATCCGGCGGCCGCTTCAGTGCCGATGAACTGGAGGAAGAAATCAAGAATCCCACGCGTTTACCCGTTTATGTAGCCCGGTTCGTTCACGCATATAAAAACAATGAACCTCTTTGGCCGGACTTGAGTTGGGAAGATCAGTTGACGGCACTCTACCTGAATGAAATGTGCCAATCGCCCAACCGTTTTATGCGTCAATGGTTTTCCTTCGAACGCAACCTGCGCAATGTTCTCGCTGCCCTTACGGCCCGTAAATTTAAAATTGAGGTAAGTAAGGTCATTGTGGGTGATGATGAAATAAGCAAGGCCATAGCCCGAAGCCATGCCCGCGACTTTGGTATTGCAGACGAATTTCCAATGGTAGAAAAAATTTTACAGGTTTTTGAGACCACTGCATTGGCAGAGAGAGAAAAAAACCTCGACATTTTGCGGTGGAACTATCTCGACGAACTGAATACCTTCAACTACTTCAGCATAGAAGTCATTCTCGCATTTTTAATCAAGCTACAAATAGTGCAGCGCTGGATAGCGCTGGATCCCAAAGCAGGAGCGGAGATTTTCCGCAGGCTGCTTAATGACCTTGAAAACAGTTACGAATTTCCAAAAGAGTTTACAAAATAATGAAAACCACGGCTAAAACTACTGGTAAAGTATCAGGCATCGTAGCCAATCTGGTAATAGTAGAAGTGGATGGCCCGGTGGCCCAAAACGAAATCTGCTATATCAGGCATGACGATGTGCGGCTCATGGCAGAAGTCATTAAAGTGGTCGGCAATAAGGCTTACACCCAGGTATTCGAAAGCACCCGAGGACTGAGGCCCGGCAATGCGGTTGAATTCGAAGGACACATGCTGCAAGCCACCCTGGGTCCGGGAATCCTTTCGAGTATTTACGACGGGCTGATGCACGACCTCCACGAAATGACAGGTGTCTTTCTTAAACGCGGAGAATATACACGGGCCCTCGACCCCGACAAATTGTGGGATTTCACCCCCCTGGCCAAACCCGGCGACACTGTGGAAGCTGCCGACTGGCTCGGCGAAGTGATGGAAAACTCTATCCCCCATCGCATCATGGTACCCTTCGTTTTCGAAGGAAAATATACGGTTAAAAGTGTTGTACCTGCAGGGCAATACAAAGTAAACGACACCATTGCTGTTCTGACAGGTAAAGACGGAAAAGAATATCCGGTTACCATGGTACAATACTGGCCGGTAAAAAAAGCCATTAAAGCCTACCGCGATAAGCCCAGACCCTTCAAACTTCTGCAGACCGGTGTCAGAACCATCGATACCCTGAATCCCATAACCGAAGGGGGAACCGGATTTATCCCCGGACCCTTTGGCAGTGGTAAAACGGTGCTGCAACATGCGCTGTCGAAACAGGCCGAAGCCGATATTGTAATTGTTGCTGCCTGCGGTGAACGTGCCAACGAAGTAGTTGAGCTTTTTGTGGAATTCCCGGAGCTGGAAGACCCGCGTACAGGCCGTAAACTCATGGAACGCACCACCATCATCGCCAATACCTCCAACATGCCGGTTGCTGCCCGTGAGGCTTCAGTATATACGGCCATGACCATCGCCGAATATTACCGTTCGATGGGTCACAAAATTCTGTTACTTGCAGACTCCACCTCACGTTGGGCACAGGCCTTGCGTGAAATGTCGAACCGAATGGAAGAACTTCCCGGTCCCGATGCTTTCCCCATGGACCTGCCCGCCATCATCTCCAACTTCTATTCGAGAGCAGGATTTGTTTACCTGAAAAACGGACATACCGGCTCCATTACCTTTATCGGCACTGTATCTCCTGCCGGTGGTAACCTTAAGGAACCTGTTACGGAATCAACCAAGAAGGTAGCCCGCGCATTTTATGCCCTATCGCAACAACGCGCCGACAGCAAACGCTACCCCGCTATCGACCCCATCGATTCCTATTCGAAATACCTCGAATACCCCGAAGTGCAGGAAACTCTGAAAAAAACTGTGGCTGATAATTGGGTGGATAACGTCATGCAAATGAAAAATATTCTCATCAGGGGTAAGGAAGCAGCCGAGCAAATCAATATTCTGGGTGATGACGGTGTGCCTCTGGATTACCATCTTACCTACTGGAAATCAGAGGTTATCGACAGCATCATTCTGCAACAGGATGCTTTCGACAACATCGACAGTAATACCCCAATGGACCGTCAGCGCTACATGGTGGATAAGGTACTTGAAATATACAACACAGATTTTGAGTTCGACAGCTTCGAAGAAGTGAACCCATATTTCAAACGCATGATCAACACCCTGAAACAAATGAACTATTCCGGATTTATGTCGGAGGAATTCAAGCGGTTTGAAGAGGAATTGCAAAACATTATCGCAGAAAGGAAGGTACAGTCATGAGCGGAACAGCATTTCAGAAAATATACACGCATATAACGCATATTACAAAAGCCACATGCACGCTTAAGGCCACCGGAGTAGGCAATGAGGAGCTGGCTTTGGTTCACGGACGCCTGGCTCAGGTTGTAAAAATCATGGGCGACCAGGTAACTCTTCAGGTCTTTGCCGGAACGGAAGGCATCCCTTCCAATGCAGAAGTGGTTTTCTTTAATCGTCCGCCTGCACTGAAGGTGAGTGAAGACCTGGCCGGTCGTTTCTTTAATGCCTATGGCGACCCCATCGACGGAGGACCTGCAGTGGAAGGAGAAGAACGCGAAATCGGCGGGCCATCGGTAAATCCTGTACGCCGCAGGCAACCTTCAGAACTCATAGCCACGGGTATCGCCGGTATCGACCTTAACAATTCCCTCGTTACAGGTCAAAAAATTCCTTTCTTTGCCGACCCCGATCAACCCTTCAACCAGGTGATGGCTATGGTAGCCCTGAGGGCCAAAGCCGATAAAATCATCCTCGGTGGCATGGGACTCACCAACGACGACTATCTCTACTACAAAAACGTTTTTGAAAACGCCGGAGCCCTCGACCGTATCATCAGTTTTGTGAATACCACCGAAGATCCCCCGGTTGAGCGACTCCTGGTTCCCGATATGGCCCTTACCGCTGCCGAATATTTTGCCGTGGATAAGAACGAAAAGGTTCTGGTGCTTCTCACCGATATGACCCTGTATGCCGACGCCTTGAGTATTGTATCGAACCGCATGGACCAGATACCCTCCAAAGACTCGATGCCCGGCTCGCTCTATTCTGACCTGGCCAAGATTTATGAAAAAGCCGTTCAGTTCCCCAGCGGGGGCTCCATCACCATCATCGCCGTTACTACCCTGTCCGGCGGAGATATCACCCACGCCATCCCCGACAACACCGGATATATTACCGAAGGACAGCTCTTCCTGCGCCGGGATACCGACATAGGGAAAGTTATTGTTGACCCCTTCCGCTCTCTCTCGCGACTGAAACAACTCGTTATAGGGAAGAAAACCCGTGAAGACCATCCCCAGGTGATGAACGCTGCCGTTCGCCTCTACGCCGATGCAGCCAATGCCAAAACCAAACTGGAAAATGGTTTCGACCTTACCGATTACGACCAGCGTACGCTGAAATTTGCCAAAGAATATTCTGATAAGTTGCTGGCCATCGACGTAAACATCGATACCGAACGTATGCTCGATACAGCATGGGAGTTGTTTGCTCGTCATTTCTCCCAGGCCGAAGTGGGTATCAAAAAAGAATTTGTCGATAAATATTGGCCCAAAAACTAATCCGGATTACCTATAAGCATTACGATCCATGGCGATAAAATTTCAATACAACAAGACCTCGCTGCAGGAGATGAACAAGCAGCTTCGCATTCGCAAGCGAGCCCTTCCTACTCTAAAAAATAAGGAATCGGCCCTGCGTGTGGAAGTAAAGCGTGCCAAAGACCATGCCATGGCCCTCGAAGAAAAACTGAATGCAGCCATGCGCGAATACGACGACATGGTTCGCCTGTGGTGCGAATTCAACCCTACACTGGTGAGCATCCGCGACGTGGAACTCAATATTAAAAAAATCGCAGGGGTAAAAACCCCAGTGCTGAACAAAATACATTTCGACATAAAACCCTTCAGCCTTTTCAGTCAGCCGGTATGGTATCTCGACGGAGTAAGTATTCTGGAACGACTGGCTACTATCGCCATCGAAAGAGAATTTTACCTGGCCAAGATGAACCTTCTGGACCACGCCCGTAAGAAGACCACGCAAAAGGTGAATCTATACGAAAAGGTTCAGATTCCCGGTTATGAAGAAGCTGTGCTCAAAATAAAGCGCTTTTTGGAAGACGAAGAGAACTTATCGAAATCGTCGCAGAAGATCCTTAAAAACCGTTTCGACCAGATGGAGGCAGGCCTATGATAGTACCCATGCATAAATACACCTTCCTGGTCTTCCATGCCGATTACCATCCTTTTCTCAAAGGATTGAGGGAAGTGGGTGTAGTTGACGTGGT
>DDBO01000049.1 GCA_002332755.1 Bacteroidales bacterium UBA2030
ATATTTACCACCTCTTCAAGTTTTTCCTTGGTGCGGGCCTCGGCCAAAAACCGTAAGTAGGGTTCTGTATTGGAGGGTCTGATGTTGAACCACCAATCCTGAAATTCTATGCGGTAACCGTCAAAATCATAAACCCGCACGGGCTTTTCCAGGGCTGTAAAATATTGTATCACCCGTTGCATCGCTCCTGCTTTATCTTCTATCCGGAAGTTTATTTCTCCACTGTTGTGGTAGCGCTTAATTCCGGAAATAACCTCAGAGACTTTAAAGCCCTTTTGCTTGAAGCGGTTTAGGATATCAAGCAGACGGAGTGCAGCCAGCAAACCCGAATCGGAATAATAAAAATCTTTGAAATAATAATGCCCGGCCAGTTCTCCGCCAAAAAGTCCATCCATTTCCCTTAATTTGCGTGCCGCAAAAGCACGTCCTACTTTCCAAATATGTACTTCAGCACCCATTTCCCCGAGGTACTCGGTTACGCTTTTGCTGGTACGAATATCTTGCAGCACTTTTGCCTGAAGTTTTCCCTCAGGCGCATAATAGTGGGCCATCAAAGCTACCATGAGATCAGGAGAGATAAAGCTGCCCTTTTCATCAACAAACATGACCCTATCTGCATCTCCATCGAAAATAACCCCCAGGTCGGCCTTTTCTTTCACCACTGTCTCTTTCAGGGCTATAAGATTTTTTTCTTCTAACGGATTGGCTTCGTGATTGGGAAAGGTACCATCCGGTTCCTCAAACAGATAAACATGCTCGTCGCCCAAAAGCTGGCGGGCAAATAGTCCTGCCATCCCATTGCTGCAATCTATCACGAGTTTTAGACCCTGGAGATTGTATATTCCGCTTTGCTTTAAAAAATCAAGATATTCCTTATGTTTTGGAAAGGGAATAATGACACCGGGGGCTTCTGTAGCTTGCGGCGGAGTTTTGATCTTCTCTTCCAGCCACTTAAGTCCATTTTCATATCCAATGGGGAGGGCATTTTTCCCGCTGATTTTCATTCCGTTATATTCGGGAGGGTTGTGCGAAGCTGTAATCATAACTGAGGCTTGAAAGTCGCAGCGGGCAGTTGTCCAATAAACCATTGGCGTTGTACAAATGCCAAGGTCGTAAACCGTAGCTCCTGCAACAGTTATGCCTTCGCATAAGGCTTCATGAATTTCGGGAGACGAAACCCTTACATCACGGCCCACCAAAACCTTATTTGTTTTGAGAAGTTCAGGCAGATAAAATCCAATGCGGCGGGCTTCTTCCCGACTAAAATCGCGACCGTAGACTCCGCGGATATCATAGGCTTTAAATGCAGACATATTTATCTGTTTTTGGGGCAAAAATAGGGATACCCTTTCAAATGCAAAGAATTCGTTGTAAATCCTTAATTTTGCCGCCTTATTACAAAATTCTGGGTTAATAAATTACAAATTATTGACAATGATTGAGATACCTACCAAGTACGATCCTGCACAAACCGAGGATAAATGGTACCGTTATTGGGATGAGAATGGTTTTTTCGGAAGTAAACCTGACGATCGGGAACCCTATTGCATTGTAATTCCACCACCCAATGTTACGGGGGTATTGCATATGGGGCATATGCTCAACAATACCATTCAGGATGTACTGGTAAGGCGTGCCCGGATGCTTGGTAAAAATGCGTTGTGGGTGCCGGGAACCGACCATGCCTCCATTGCTACTGAAGCTAAAGTAGTAGCCAAACTCAAGGAGCAAGGCATTGAAAAATCCTCGCTTACCCGTGAAGAATTTCTCATGCACGCATGGGAATGGAAGGAAAAGCACGGCGGAATCATATTGCAGCAGTTGAGAAAACTGGGCGCATCGTGTGATTGGACGCGTACACGTTTTACCATGGATCCGGCCCTCTACGAGTCGGTAATAAAAGTGTTTGTTGATCTTTATAATAAGGGACTCATTTATCGCGGTGTGCGCATGATTAATTGGGATCCCCAGGCACTTACCGCTCTTTCGGATGAGGAGGTGATTTACAAAGAGGTCAACTCCAAACTTTATTATGTTCGTTATAGAATAGAAGGAAGTGAAGATGAGTGGCTTACCATAGCTACAACCCGTCCTGAAACCATACTGGGCGATACAGCTGTATGTATTCATCCTGAGGACGAACGATACAAACACTTACACGGACGGAAAGCAATAATTCCCCTCATCGGAAGAGTTGTTCCCATTATCACGGATGAGTATGTGGATCGTGAATTTGGTACAGGATGTCTAAAGGTCACCCCAGCCCATGATATCAATGACTATAACCTTGGTCTGAAATACAACCTTGAAGTTATTGATATTTTCAACGATAACGGCACTTTAAATGAAAAGGCACTTTTATTTGTAGGTGAAGACCGGTTTGTGGTTCGCCGCAAGATTGTGGAACGTTTGGAGGCAGAAGGACATATTGTAAAAATTGAGCCGTATAAGAATAAAGTAGGCTACAGTGAACGCACCGATGCCGTAATCGAACCCAAATTATCTACCCAGTGGTTTTTGAAAATGAAGGCCTTGGCTGAACCTGCCCTCGAAGTGGTAATGAATGACACCATTAAGTTTCATCCGTCGAAGTTTAAAAATACTTACCGGCATTGGATGGAAAATGTGAAAGACTGGTGCATCTCGAGGCAGTTGTGGTGGGGGCATCGTATACCTGCCTGGTATTTGCCTGGTAATGAAGTAATTGTTGCGGAAAATTTAGAAGAAGCCTACAGAATTGCAAAAGAGAAGTATCCGCTTTATAATCAGCTCTCCCCCACAGACCTTCGGCAGGATGAAGATGTGTTGGATACCTGGTTTTCGAGCTGGTTATGGCCAATTTCAGTTTTCGACGGAATAAGGTATCCCGACAATCCTGAGATTAAGTACTACTATCCGACCGATGACCTGGTTACGGCTCCCGAAATTTTGTTTTTCTGGGTAGCCCGTATGATTATGGCAGGGCTGGAATATCAGAAAGATATTCCTTTCAGGAATGTATATCTTACAGGAATAGTGCGCGATAAGCTGGGTCGCAAAATGTCGAAGCAATTGGGCAATTCGCCGGATCCGATTGAATTGATTAGGAAATACAGCGCCGATGGAGTCCGTACAGGAATGCTGTTTACTTCTCCGGCCGGCAATGACCTTCCTTTCGATGAAGCCCTGTGTGAGCAAGGACGCAACTTTGCCAACAAAATATGGAATGCCCTTCGTCTGGTAAAAGGATTTTCGGTTGATGAAAAATTGCAACAGCCGGCCTCGGCTGCCGCAGCGGCTTTATGGTTCGAAAACCGATTGAATCAGGCGCTGGAAATTGTGAATGACCATTTTAACAAATACCGAATTTCTGATGCCCTCATGGAGCTCTACCGCCTTGTTTGGGAGGATTTTTGCTCTTGGTATCTCGAAATCATTAAACCTGGCTTTCAACAGGCTGTCGACTCTGTTACCTATAAGCAATCGCTGGCATTTTTCGATAAATTGATGCGCATGTTGCATCCCTTTATGCCTTTTATTACCGAAGAAATCTGGCAATTGCTTGTACCCAGAGCCGAAAAGGAAAGCATTATGCTGGCACCCTGGCCTGACGTTGAAAATTACAGTGAGGAGCTTCTTCGCCACTTCGATTTTGCCCGCGAGGTGGTAATTCAGGTTCGTAATTTCAGGAAGGAAAAGAATATTAGTCCCAAAGAAACATTGAGCCTGCAAGTGCGTAAGCAGAATGATCACCCGGAGCTGGTTTCCCGGTTTGAGCCGGTAATTATACGTATGGCCCATCTTAGTCAGCTGGAATACATCGACGGTGTATTCCCTGCAGGCCAGGGATTTGTCGTAAAATCCACCGAATTTTTTATTCCTTATGAAGGAAAGGTTGATACGGCTGAAGAATTATCGCGTCTCGAAACCGATCTGCAATACGCCAAGGGTTTTCTCGCCTCAGTGATGGCCAAGCTGAGTAATGAGCGCTTTATGCAGAGTGCTCCGGCAAAAGTCATCGAAAATGAACAGAAGAAAAAAGCCGATGCTGAAGCCCGTATTAAGGTGCTTGAAGATAAGATCAAAGCACTGAAAGGTGAATAAAAGGATAGGCTACCTGTCGTTTTTGCAGAATAATTGGCAACGTCCGAACCAATGGTTGTAATTCTTTGGGGATTTTAAAAATACCTTCTGCTAAAGCAGATGTTTAGTGGAGATATTGAATAATATGGTCAAGCAGCTGATGGCGCTTAAAAGGTTTGCTTAAATAATCATCGCAACCGGCACTTAGCGCGCGTTCTCTGTCACCACTCATGGCATAGGCAGTCTGGGCAATGACAGGTATATAGGGATTCATTGCTTTAATTCTTCTGGTAATTTCCAGGCCGTCTATTCCGGGAAGTCGGATATCCATAAGGATAATATCTGGTCGACCTCCTTCCTCAATATATTTTAATGCCGTTTCTCCATCTGTAAAATGAATAAGTCGTGTTTTATATTTTCTTAAAATGCTCTCTATTAGGTAGTAATTGGTTTCTTCATCTTCCACTACCATAATTTCTGCTGTCGTTAGGGCTTCATATTTTTTGCATACAGGTTTATTCGCTGTGTCTTCGGGCAGGCAGGGCAGTTCTACAAAAAACGTGGTTCCTGCACCCGGTTCTGATTCAAAATATACCCGCCCCTCCATGATTTCGGTTAATGCTTTAACCAGGGTCAGACCAATACCGGCTCCTCCGTATTTACGAGTGCTGCTTTCGTCACCCTGTCTGAATTTTTGAAAAATGATATCGCGCTTTTCTTCTGGTATTCCAATACCTGTATCCTTCACAAAAAAGGTAACCTTCCCCTGATCGGCTAACCATCCATATTCCACAAATCCTTTTTCGGTAAATTTCAGACTGTTTTTAATTAAGTTGATGAGTATTTCAAGCAGCTTTTGATAATCAGTCACTATTTTGATGTCAGGCACTGAGGGATCAGGAATGTATCTGATTTCAATATGATGTTTGTTTTCAACGTGTTGATACGATAAGGCAATATCTTTAATATCGTTGAAAACCCTCGAAATGCTGATGGATTCTTTGCTAAGGGTGAGTTGACCGGCTTCGAGTGCCGAGAGATGAAACATATCGTTTATTAGATTGAGCAGATGCGTACCGCTGGCCTGAATAGTGCGTATACAATCGAGGATTTCCTCTATGGCCATATTTTCATCAATCAAGCTGGCGAATCCTATGATTGCATTGAGGGGAGTTCGCAGTTCATGCGACATGGTAGCCAGAAAGCTTGATTTAAGTTTTTCGCTTTCTTCTGCTTTAGAAAGAGCTTTTTTAAGCTCACTCACCAGGCGTTGTTGTTCTACTGTACTCCATACAGCATCCATCAACAAGGCACCTTCCCTTAGGTGGTAATTACCATAAGCTTTTTCATTAAAACTTCCCAGAATAAGAGCTGCGCTAAAATGCCCCTCCGAACTCACAGGAATCATCAACAAGCTTTTCATTGAAGAGCCAGGACAGATGGTTTTTATGAGGCTATCATCAGTTTCTGAATTGAGAATAATTGGCTGATTTTCATTTAAGGCTTTAATAATCAGGTTATTGGGTTGGTTGAGTATCGAGTGGATATTTTTTTGAAGGGTGCATTCCTCTTGCCAATTTTCTGTTTGGGCATGAATAGTAACCTCCATAATGTGGGGGTGGTATTCAAAAATCAAGCCCAAATCTCCTCCGAGCAATAAAAGTGATTCTCTGAGAGTTTTTATGAGCATTTTTTTGTAATCCATGCTCGGAGATTGGGTAATGCTGAGAATCAGCTCAATGAGACGGGTATGACGCTCAAGATGTCGCTGGTTTTGTTTTTGAAGGGTGATGTCTTCATAAATTCCAAATATTCCGACGAGTTGGTCTTTCAATCTTACTGGCCTCCCTGTTAGCCTTACGTCGATAAGGGTACCATCTTTTTTCTTGCGTTTAGTTTCTACAAAGATTCCCTGATTGTCGATGACTTTTTCGATGATTTCACTCCATTCGCCATATTTATCTTCAGGGACTATCAGTTGGCTAATGTAATGTCCGGAGGCTTCCTCAAAGGTGTATCCAAATATTCCGGTGAAAGATTTGTTTACTCTTAGGATTCTGTTTTCAGCATCAAGAAAAACCAGACCATATGGACTGTTATTAAAAAGTTCTTCAAAAAATGTTTGCTGCAGGAGTGCTTCAGTGGATAATCGTTCCACTTCTGAAATGTTTAGCCCGATAGAGTGAATTTCAATGAGCTGTCCGCTTTCGTCGAAAATGCCTCTATCACTCCATAAGTGCCATTCGGGGCCATTTTTCCCCTGGCTGACATGTTTGTCAAGAATAATAGGGTTCTCTGGGGTGAGCTGGTTAACCTTATCTTTAATTCTTTTTCTATCCTCCTCCTTCAGCCTTGAATAAATATTATAACCTACATCGCCCGAGTCTCCATACAAATTTTTATATGCCCGATTCGAATATAAGATACTTCCGTCGGGTTTCCATCTGACGAGCAGTTCACTAAAATCATCGAGAAGGCCGGTATATAATTTTTGTTGTTTTACATAATTATCTTCTGCTAATTTTTGCGCCGTTAAATCTTCAACGAACATAATGTAATAGGCTGGTTTCCCGGAGGAATCCATCACCTGGCTGATCACCCTGTTTATGTATTTTACTTCACCCTGTCGGGTCAGTAAGCGGTGCTGAAAGGCATTGTTATTCTCGCTTAAGGGTAAAAGTGCGAATGTCGGATGAAGAAAAGCTCTGTCGTCAACGGGAATGAGGGATTCGAGGGACTTACCAGCAAGTTCTTCCTTCTCATAGTCAACGATTTCGGAAAACTTTTTGTTGCAATCAATTATTTTTAGATCAAGCCCGAGATGAATTATACCAATTGCAGATTGATTGAAAATGGCTTCAACCCGTTGATTGTATTCGGCTGCTTCTGCCTCGATCTTTTTACGCTGGGTCACATCGCGCAGGTTGGCAATAGCTAATTCAGCATGTGGATCGTAAACACTGGCCAATAATTCATAAATTTGAATTTCTTTATTCGAATGGAAAATTTTTATTTCTGTTTGAAGAGTTCCTTCTTCGAAAAGCGCATAAAATTTATTCTGAATCATGGCTATCTCATCTTCTGGCACCAAATTCCATAGCGATTCACCAATAAGCCTGGGCTTGCTTTGGTCGATATAATTACAAAAACGCTCGTTGGCATCATAAATGATGCCCTGGCGATTGATGATAAGTATACCATCATTGGAAACACCGAATAGCCGTTGATATTTATTTTCAGCTTGCAATACTTTTTTACTCAATGTTTCTAAGGGTGTGATATCATCGAATAACACCCCAAAATATCCTTTATGGGGACAAAAGGCGGAAACCCTGAATTTTTTGCCCAGGTCGCTCGAGAAATTTTCAAAACTATCTGGTTCGCCGGTAGTGGCTACCCGTCCATATTTTTTTATCCAGAAATCTTCTATCCCCGGAAGAATTTCCCGAATCTTTTTTCCAATTACGAAATCCCGGCTTAAGCCTGTCATGCGGGTAAAGGGTTCATTTATATCAATAAAAAGATAGTCAATGGGTTGTCCCTGATTGTCGTAAATCATGCGATGAAGTGCATAACCAAGGGATAAGGAATGGAATACCTGAACATGTTCAAAATTCAACTCACCATCAATACCTTGCATCTCAAAGAAGGATTTTCTTTGTGCCAAAGATACTTTTTTTTAAAAAACAAAACTATAATTATGGAAAAATATTTTTAAAATGGGAAAATGGTTGAATG
>DDBO01000010.1 GCA_002332755.1 Bacteroidales bacterium UBA2030
AAGAATAGGGGGTCAAACCATGTTTATTCCGTCATATTTAAAATATGCAGCTCGAACTTTTCCGTGTTTTTCAGCTTGCGAATTTGAAACACCAATTATTGGTTCTAACTCAGGATTTACTTTAATGAGTTTTCCAAAGTCAGCAGAAAGTAATGCCTCAATTTTTAAATTTTCTTTGAACATTCTTAAAGAATGCTGCTCCTTTTCTGTCTTGTCTGGTTTGTCTTCTGGAAAATCAATTGGGTCAATATCATGAATAACAACGTAGGGAATTTTGAGATTGTTTAGCACTTTCATGAATGCTGAAAAATTTGTTTTTCCACCACATGCAGTTACACAGATATTGTTTGCTGAAAAGTCATATCGTTTATCGCCTGTCGAAAGTTTAGAAGCCCAATACGGAATGATTTGTTTTTCAGTATCCCCTTCAACTAATACAACTTTTCTTGCGAAGAATAACTCGCTTGTCGAAATATCAAAAAAGCTTAGATAACGAAATGATTTTTTTTGGTCTTCATCCTCAAAGATGTCACCGGTATATTGAACAGAATAAGTAGGTCCCTTTCCATCTCTCTTGACTATTGCAATTTTCGGATATTGAAACATGTCAACAAAGAAAGATGAATGTGAACACATTAAAACTTGGTCGTCTTTTGCAATGTCTCGTAAAACACTCATCATTTTTCTTTGACCGTTAGGATGAAGAAATAATTCAGGTTCTTCAATAGCTAAGATGAAGTTTCTCTTTTTTGTTTCTTCTCCTACTTTAATTTCGTTCAGTAACTTTGCATATGCACGTATATATGAGAAAATTAGAGCTCTTTGCAAGCCATGTCCTTTGTTTTCAATAGATGTTGGAATACTGTCATCTATGGTGATTTTGGTCTCTTTAAAGAGGTCAATTAAATCAGGAGTTACAATTTCAATTTCTACTTTGCTGTCAGGCATGCTTTCAGAGATTATATCTGAAAGATTTTTTTCAAGGTCTTTAATCTCTTCTAATCTATCCACATCAGTTCCATCCGCAGCACGATTGAGAAACTTTTTTAGACCGTCAATTTGCGTTTTTACTTGGGCAAACTTTGGATTAGCAGTTACAATTCGATTTGTTAAATCGTTTATTAATTTTCCTAAACCTGATGTTTGGGTAATTTTACTATCATCCTGTGCATCCTTTACGGCTGGAACAAGGTAGAATTGAGGAAGTAGGCTTGCGAAGTTTTCTGACAGACCACCTGGATTTGCTATCCATCCTGGCTCACCAAATTCAACAAGTCCAGCTTCAATGTGCTGTCGCAAACCTTCTTTGTATGAAGCTTGTGTAACTTTATTCTGTGGGGTCCTAAAATAGTCAGGCAGATTATTGTCAGTAACAATTTGAGTTAGGTTCGCTTTATAGTCCTCAAATTTTGAAAGGTCAAAATGTTCTAGTAACGGTTTGGCTTGCCAACCATAAAAGGAACTTTTCAATTTTTGAGTATCTGAATCAATGGCAATTACACGCTTAATTTTTACTTGTTCATTGAATATCCAGTGCTTTATATATTTCTGTTCCTTTTCTTCATCTGTCAGACGGTCAAATGTTAGGGTTATTTCAATGGCTTTAGTCGTGTCCTTAAAATGAAAATTCTCGGAATTAAATCCTTTTAAACTTTCGGAGTAAAAAAGTTCAACACCTTTAAGCACAGAAGATTTGCCAGAGTTATTTTCTCCGATTAGAACGATAAAGTCGTCAATGCTAACTTTCAAGTTATTAATACTTCTATAATTACTTATCTCTATTTCTCTAAGTTTCATTCTATGTTAGTTAGTCGTGGGAAATACTGTCGCTAAAGCATGACGCACAACGGATTGGCGGTATGTTTTTGTTGCCGACTTCGGAGCACGTCACTGTCAAACCTTAATGAAGTTTGAAGCGAGCCACAGCCGTTGATTTCAGCACTATCTCGGCAATAAAATATACCGCATGTTATGTGGCGTATTTCTTTCATTATCAATATTGTAATTTGTCAATTTGTTTTAATGTCAGCAAATTCACTGTCCAATATACAGAAAAAGCAATAATACCGGTTATGGAAACTAAAATCAATTCACTAATTCCAAAGTTCGTTTCCCAAAATACCAATCCGAAAGTTAGTCCTGATATTATACAGAGCAGTGCTGTGAATTGAAAGAGTGTCAACCCCCAAACTTTTTTCTTAAATTTAAATTTTTTCCAAAAGGGAAGTGTCAAGGTGAACTGAATTGTCAGAGCGATAATTGTTGCTATTGGCACAAATAGTTTAAAAAAACCATTGTCAGGAGAGTTAAAAGCATCTCCATTATGCACAATAAGATTAAATACTACCAAAAGTCCAAGCACTGTCAATATTCCGAGTATTGTCGGTAAAATTGTCTCAATGATTTTAGTTTTCATTTTCATTATTTTTTTAGTTTTTCTATAAACGGTCAAGTCATTAAGATATTTTGTCTGTCTGTTGTCTTTTTCTAATATGCCACATAACGTTTTCGGGCTTTGCGTTCGGGCGGGAGACCTGACGTAGTCAGTGTCGCCCGAGACGAACGCACCATAGTGCTAATATAGTAAAATTTTGCAATGCGCCCCGCCTGACGCAAAACCCGTGTTATAGGGCGTTGTTTATTCCTTTGTCCTTAATATATTTTGTCAATTCGTCCATTTTCAAAACTTTGTCGTATTGGCTTTTTACTTTACCTAGTTTGCAGTCTTCTGTAATTAGCTTCAAAAAGTCATTGAAGTCTGAATTTTCGTTTGCAAGCCTGTTTACTGTGTCCCAGTCAATTTCTTGGTTTATTCTTGAAGGGAAAAGAATATCACTCTCAAAAATATTCTCTGGATTAAGTTTTATTATTCCGATTCCGAATGCATTGTTCAGACGTCTCACTTCATCTTTAAAAGTCGGGTCATCGTCAATGTTAAGTGTCACTAAGTAGCCTTCATTTGCCCAACTTGAATTTGAGACAGCCTGAAAATATGATTGTCGTAGGTTACCGAAATTCAAAGAAACCTTTAACTCAAATGAAAATAGTTTTATTGATGTTATTGATAAATGATTTTGGATTTCAAGTGTTTCGGATTTGTAGTCACGAAAAGGAAAATAT
>DDBO01000101.1 GCA_002332755.1 Bacteroidales bacterium UBA2030
CAATGGTCTTTTCAATGATTTGAGGTTTTTCCTTTTCCCAACCCAGGTCAACGACGAGTCTGCAAGCCTCATGTGTCAGCCATAAGCCTGTTCCTTTTTTGGCCAAATCGTTGATTTTCTGTAAAAAACTTGTATTGGCAGCCAAATTCTTGACAAAATTGCTATCGTCAGAATGAATCCAGACCACCTGAAAGTCCTGAATGTTTGATTTTTTCTTTTGAAGCGTCTGAGGAGAAATAATCTGAATGTGAATGACTTCATCGGAAGCTGCCGCATTTATCAACGAGTCGAGTTCAGGAGTTCCCGGCTGAAGGCTGGTAACCAGTGCTATTGAAATTTGGGCTTGTTGATACTTTGGATTTTGCGAGTGAGAAGAAAGATTGCCTGGCAAAGCCTTATTTTGTGCAGGCATTTTAGCTGCAACAAAAGGGGAAGTGAGGCAGCATAAAAAAGCTGTAAGTATAAGAGTGAGAATGAATTTTTGTTGAATCATCACCTGAAAATTTACAAGCTTAAAAATATGCAAATGCTGTAAATGGCAGGTGACAGATTAAAAAACAAGAAAAGCGGATTTTCTGATGAAGAAAATCCGCAAAGGGAAAGAGTATTTTCTAAGAATTTTATTTCGACGACTCGTAACGAGCTTCCTTGATGCGAGCCTTTTTACCGCGGAGGTTGCGGAGGTAGAAAATGCGGGCCCTGCGAACTACACCGCGTTTGTTTACGGTAATGCTTTCGATATTGGGTGAGGCAAAGGGGAAAATACGTTCAACTCCCACATTACCCGAGATTTTTCGAATGGTAAAAGTTTTTGTAGCGCCGGTACCACGAACCTGAAGCACCACTCCCGTGAAGCTCTGAATACGGGTTTTGTTTCCTTCTTTAATGGTATAGTCAACGGTGATGGTATCACCAGCCTTAAATTCGGGGAATTGCTTGGTTTCTCCGAGAGATTCTACGTATTTAATCAGTTCCGGCTTGTTCATGATTCTTCGCTTTATCGGTTCGTAAAAAAGGAGTGCAAAAATACAAACATTTCGGGAAATACCAAATATCAAAAGAATTCTTCTGCATTTAAATTCAATGAATACTGGACAGAGCGTACTTTCAAACTTAATTGATGATTAATATACTGACAATTAGCCGATTTCCCCATGCTTATGAATAACAGAAGCGGCCCTGTGCAGAGCCGCTTCCATAAAAAGGTTAAAGGCAATTTTATCACTATTCTACCAAGTTCATTTTCAGCATACTTTCAATCTCCTTGGCAGTTTCTTCCTGATTAAACTGCCGCGCTGACAATGCTAATCGTTTTATATTCATGGCATTTTCTACCAGCGATTGTTGGTAATCGTCAGCGTATGGGGGGCGGAGTGAGGAATAATACTCTATATCTGCTGAGAAAATGCTTGCCAGCTCCTTGGCCAGAGCATTGGCTTTGTCGTAGGCTCCCGCAGCATAATAGAGATCAACATACGAAATCATATATTTATCTGCCCAGATTTTGTTGGTGGGGAAATACTGCAGGGATAAATCCAGCGCTTTGATAGCTTCTGCTTTCTTCCCCTTATCAATCATGTCTTGAGCCACGCGCATGTAATTTTGTCTGGGGATCGGTACATTTCGAAAACTTTCCCTGTCGACCACTACCTTGGGATCGTTTAGATTGCCCCAACGAGTGATTCGGTTCACCAGAATATTGTAGCAGGTGTCACCAGAAATTCCACCTAAGCCTCTGATATAATCTTTGGCTTTTACGGGGAGGAATTTATAAACCAAACCTTCAAGGTGGCAGTATTCGTCGAGACTAAAGGCTCCGCCAATGCCTGAAGGGCTGGTAAAGTAAATGGGGCGTTTCCAGTCGTTGGTTGCTAATATATCGAGGAGCATGAGATCGTTTTTGTAGATAACGCTGCGTTTAATGGTGAAATCAAGATAAGGAAGAATTCTGTCCTGCATCTCTTTTGGCACCAGCCCGCTTCTTTTAACGGCAGCAGTATCCACCGGAATGCGGAATCGCTTGGTGGGTATGTAACTATATTTTTCCCCTCCGTAATCACGCTTGTTTCTTTCATCGGCAATAAAACGCATGATTTCCTTCAGCGACACAGGTGTCTCTGTATTTACAAGATCAAGAACGAATACTGCGTCATTATCCCCTTTTGAATATTGCTCTGGTTTCAGGGTAAATGGCAGGGGTTTGCTATCATAAACCTGTTGAGCCATTTGTTGAATATACCAGTCGCCTGAGGCCAGCATAAAGTTGACGACCCTAACGTCAGTCCTGTGGTTTTCAACTTCTTGAGCATACCAAAGTGGGAAGGTGTCGTTGTCTCCAAAAGTGAAAAGGATGGACTGAGGTTGTGTAGAGTCGAGATAGGCATAGGCAAAGTCTCGTGCTGCGGTTTTGCCGGCGCGATTGTGGTCATCCCAGCCATCTTTGGCCATTACATAGGGTACCGGTAGGGCAATCAGCGTGGCCAGCAATGCGGAGACAAGGGGTTTTGTATATTTTTCCAGCCATTCTGCCAGGGCCAATACTCCTATTCCAATCCATATAGCAAAGGCATAGAAGCTTCCGGCGTAGCTATAGTCTCGTTCCCTGGGCTGTTGGGGAGTCTGGTTGAGGTAAATTACTATAGCTATACCTGTCATTATAAAGAGCAGGGCTACCACAAAGGCATCGCGTCCATGTTTTCTGGCATGGTACCAGAGTCCTATTAGACCCAGGATTAGTGGGAGAAGATAGAATCGGTTGTAAGCGGGATTCTTGGTCCGGTATTCAGGATATTTATCGAGATTGCCCAACCGCATTTCATCGAGAAATTTAATACCGCTTATCCAGTTTCCATCTTCAATACCTCCATGTCCCTCCACATCGTTCTGCCTGCCTGCAAAGTTCCACATGAAGTAACGGAAATACATGTGGCCTAACTGATAAGTAAAGAAAAATCTAAGGTTTTCGGCAAACGTGGGTTTTATGATGGTTTCGGTCTTTCCCTGACTGTTTGTAACCGTTATAGGTACTCCTTTAATTTTCCCCCACTGTTCGTAAGTCTTGATATGTCCTTGCTTTTGGTTACTCCACATTCTGGGGAAGATGGTCATGAAACGCTTGTCATAAACAGGTAAGGTTCCTTTGCGTTTGTCGGCAACTACATATTTACCTGTTGCAACGTCTTTCCTGTATATAGGAGATTGGTCAGCATAATCAATTACAGGGGTGTTATAATATTGTCCGTAAAGCAATGGCCAGGTGCCATATTGTTCACGATTGAGGTACGACAACAGGTTGATAGCATCGCGTGGGTCGTTTTCATTGATAGGTGTATCTGCATTCGCACGAATAACCAAAACCAGAAATGTAGAATAGCCTATCAAAATGAAGGCAAATGCCAATATTACCGTATTTATGACCGCTCTATTATTTTTTAATTTTACGATAGCATAGACGGATACACCCACCAGCAGTGCTCTGATTAAAAAGCTTCCAAAACCATCGCTTCCATTTAAAATTAATAATGCCAATATCCCTCCGCTGATGGCAAACGGAACAAGGCATTTATCACCTTTCAAGGTATAACGAATGCCGGTGATTAAGGTCGCTATGATGGTGATACTGAAGAAAATAGTTCCTGAGTTGAAAGGCAATCCAAAAGTATTGACAAACAGCAGCTCGGTTGTACCAAATAGATTAACAATATCGGGGATGATGCCATACATCAATAAGGCCAGAATGAGTATGGATACAATACCGGTGAGAATAATACCTTTCCATGTAACGTTTTTAGACTTTTTATAATAATATATGTATGTAATGGCAGGTATGGCCAAAAGATTGAGCAGGTGGACGCCAATAGATAACCCGACAAGGAAGGCAATCAAAATGAGCCAGCGCAGGTTATGTTCTTCGTCGGCCACCAGTTCCCATTTCAGAATGGCCCAAAATACAAGCGCAGTAAAAAACGACGACATGGCATATACTTCACCTTCCACAGCCGAAAACCAGAAGGAATCGCTAAAAGTGTAGGCCAAAGCGCCAATCAGTCCCGAACCCATTATGGTAATCATCCGGGCATTGGTAAGTTCCTTACCTCCGGCCAATACTATCTTGCGGGCCAACATGGTGATGGTCCAGAATAGAAACATGATGGTAAGGGCACTTGAAAGGGCAGAAATGGTATTTACCCAGAAGGCGACCTGAGTTGTGTCGCTTCCGGCAAGAAGGGAGGCCACACGATTAATAAGCTGGAAAGTGGGAGCCCCTGGCGGATGTCCTACCTGTAATTTAAAGGATGTGGCAATGTACTCGCCGCAGTCCCACCAACTGGCCGTAGGCTCCAGGGTCAACATGTACACTGCAAATGAAATGGCAAATGTGAACCATCCCAGCAGGTTGTTGATTCGATTGTAACTTTTCATACGATGTGGTTTGGGTATTTATATGTGGTTTCTCACAAAAATTCCAACAAATTTATTCTGTTGGGCTGCGAAATTAGCAAAAAATCAGTGAAGCGCTTTGTTTTTTTCACCCCTTTGGCAGTTTGGTAATTTTTTTTACTTTTGCACCGTC
>DDBO01000150.1 GCA_002332755.1 Bacteroidales bacterium UBA2030
CTATTACAGCCTGAAAAATGTCCATTAAGCCAAATTTTTAAAGAAATCTTGACAAAGCAGTTTTTTTCTTATATTTGCAGCAGTAAGGTTTATAACAAAATTGAACTCAAAAAGTTTGGTAATGGTGTTATATATATATATATATATTAAATGCGTACATCTTTTATATGAAATAAATAAATTCATTTAATTTGCCCATATTGCAATAGCAATATGGGCAAATTATTATTTCTTGATCAACATACTAACAGAATCAATTCATATTTAACATTCTCAACAATTTATTAATCAAAAAATTTATATCATATGAAAAGGATAAGTTTGCTTTTTATCGTAATGTGTTTGTATATATTTGTGTCAGCAACGCCAACAAATGTTACAATTAAAATATATGGTAAAGGTGGCACACAGACAACCTATCAAAATGGTGTTGCAACAGTTAAAGTGTGTCCCGAAGTTGATCCGGCTGTTTGCGCAACAATCACTCTACAGATAGATTTACTAAAAGATAATTCAGTACCAGGCGTAATAGAAGTAATTGGTTTACCATGTACAGTGAAACTATCTGATGGTACTGAAATATACGGTAAACTTGTAGGGATTTCAAACCTTGCATGGAGCAGTGATGAAGGCTTTTCAGGGAATACAGCCATAATTGAGCCATGAAAACCACACATTATTTAGTACTGATATTATTATTCGTATTACCTCTATCATCAATGGCATTTGAACCGGAGATGCTTGATAGAGGGAATAACGATATGGATGAAAGATGTATTAATATTCCCTTTATAGTTTTTGGTAAAGGTGGTTTAGTAATTCAACCAGGCCAAAAACCTCAAATATGTCCAGAGTCTTGCTTTCTATGTAAGTGTGCGACTGGTACAATAAGCCTAAGTGCATTATGGAACTCAATATGGGATAATAATTTAATAGCCATATTAGATGAGAATGTACCTCTTGAGGCTAACGTCACGATATACAATTCCGATAATACTCAATCAAACTACACGTTGAAAATAACAAAAATTAGTTGTGATATCAATTATGAAAATGATTGCATTGAATTATCTGGCAATTGTATAGAGTTTGAGATTGAATGAATTCATGGTGAGCAGGTTTTCCCTGCTCACCATATTTATTTTAAAAGTAACAGGATTACTAAAATTCAAAATTAAAATTTAGAACAATGAAGAACGTATCGTCAATAATTTTACTTCTATTATTATTGTCAAACAGTTTTTTAGCATTTTCACAAAATGAATATCTGCACAAACTTTGTATTAAAGAAGACAAATTACAGGAATTCATAACAAAATACTTAATAACAAAAGAAGAAAAAAACAGACAACAAATATTATACTTAGTCCCACCAGCTTATTGTCAGAGATGCGACGCATTGATCCCTGTATTTAATAATTTATTAAAACAAAAATATCCGAGTATAAAGACAACAGCCGTAATCATTACAGATTATAGAAAAGCAGCTGAAAACTATTTAAAAGAAAATGACATCTGGCGACCAAAAGATGGTAATATTATTTTTATTTCGTGGGAGGAGTTCAATAAATTTTTTATAACAAATACATTAGAGTTACAGGTACCATTCATAGTAGCAATCGAAACAGAAAAGAGCCAGCTCAAGTTGGCATTACCTATTTTAGGTGCAGAATTGAATCAAAATTTCGCTGATTATATAGTATCACAATTAAATAGCAATAATAATGTAGATTGTGACATCATAAAACCAGCAAAAGCAAACATAAATTTGCCATCACAGGAATTAAATAACTTGGATAGTATTAACAGAATAGAATTTAGCAATTTAATAAGCAAAGCTAAATATGCTCAAAAAGAAGAATTCTATCTGGATACTTTAAACAGTATAGGTTTTTTAGAAAATTTCAATATGTACGATTCTTTGATATATGGAACAGATAATTTCACTTACTTTATTTATATACTTAAGCCAGAAAAGCACAATTTAAATGTTGTTAATTGTATTAAGCCAACTGAATTGGAAAAATATTATTTTTGGGACAAAAATATACCAGACCAGATAAGAAATATATTAATTAGTTTTAACATCACTCGTACAATGTATTTTAATCCTTTTATCTATAATGGTTTACTAAACATACCAACAAGTCTTCCGAAAGTGACCTTTGATACAGCTATTAATTATTTCAACTTTCCCGTACTGGTCATTAAATCATTCCCTTCAGGAAATTTAATAAAGGTTCAACCCTTAGTTGATACGAACAAAGTAGCGGAGCTAAGTCCAGAAAATAGCATTAGTGTAAGCCATAGAAAAATTTATATTAAATCTAATGGAAATTATATTTTAAATGCAGAGAGAAACACATATTTATCGGTTGGAGGCTCTATACCTCATAATTACCCACCTGATATGGACCCTGAAAAAGATGAATTCTACAGAGATGCACCTTTATTTATGGAACTTAGTCAAGATTTTAAAAACAAGCACTTTATAGGACAACTTGATACAATTTATAAGTTTTTAAAATGCGGTTATATGTTTTGCAACCGAATTTACAGAGAAATTAACCATAATACATATTTAATTTCTGATGGTTACAGTGGAAAGATACAAATTTTCACGAACGACACACTATTAAGGAATATAAATTTGTTTCAATTGCACCTCCCTCCATTTAGAACAAACCATTATTCATTAGAAACTTTAAGTAAAGTATTTCAAATCAAAATAGAAGATATTTTGATAGATAGAAACAACATATATTTTGCCATTCAAGGATTCAACAAAATAGTTTTAGGTGAATTTAATTATAAAAACAATAAATTTAAAAGATTATCCTATATAGACTCAAACAATGACATGATACCAAAAATCATAAAAGACAGTAAAGGTAATATTTGGGCCCTTGTCCATGATACCAGAAAGAGAAAATTCATTAAATTTACATTCTAAAGTATTATAGATTTAAGGAAAACCTCCCGCCAGCCTTTTCCTATTTTAATCATATCGCCTCCATCACCCTCTTTAAATGCTGGTACTGAATGCGATAGCTCACCTTTAACATGAAAATGTTGTAGGGATATATATCGAACAAGGATTCCACGTCGTCGCTCAGGGAAAAATGGCCATCGGCCCTATAGTCAGAACGGTTTTGCGACCATACGAGGTAGAGAGTAGAGCCAGGCACAAATTCCCAGCGAAACACAAGGTTCGACAGGAAATACAGCGCTTTGAAATCCGGCTGCGAAAAGGTATAGTCCACCTGCCCGTCAAGGTCTTCATCCACGCGGTATTCATCGCCCCAAAGACTAAGCTGCGTGTTGTCGAATTCCGCAAAACGGTCTTCGTATTTCTCAGCTAGTGGATGCGTGATCCGCTTGAAATGGCTGTATTTACCGGTTGAAAAAAACGGCTGACCGTAGTATTGGAGGGTCATGTCGGGGGTAATATTTAAATTAAAACGAAATTCCATGGCTGCTGTCTGCTGATGTATATAGCCGAGAATATACCTGCGATCGGACGTGTAATCGAGAGTAGTTACATATTGTAGGTTTTCTTTATCTACGGAATAACGCGGGAAGATACCAAAGCTGACAGCCGGGACAGGTTGGTAACGGAAACCCAACTGCACCTGACGATAACTGCTGATCTCATCATGAGACTTGTAAAGATTGGAAGATAGGCTGATACGCCAGTTTTTACGCGTATCGGTAGTGATATTCGACCAGAGAGAATAGCCGCCCGAGGTTTTTATCGAAGGTCCACCCCGAAGCATGTAATTGTTGCGACCCGGGCCATTGATATTGACACCCAGCCCAAAATTCCAGAAGTTTTTGAGCTCGGCCCATCCGTTCAGATTACCTCCATTGAATTTATTGTGTCCACCAAAATCCCAACCCGACCATTGATTAAAATTCAGACCGAAGTTGCGAAATATAAACACTGGGTCCCAGTGTCGGTAGCCCACCCACACCACCTGGCTAACGTCGTCGGCCAGTCGCAGGTAACCCACGTCGTTGAGTTCGAGACCAGGCGATCGCCACGAGACAAATGTGGCGAAGCTCCAATGGCTATTTCCTCCCCGTCCGAAACTAATGCTGCCCCCATGTCCTGAAAGGCGGGTCAGCGAAGTGTCGAACTTGAGATAAGTGGCATCGGGTCGCTGGAAATTATGCACAGAAGATTGTTGCAGTTGGGTAATGGCCTCACGCGAACCTGTAACATGGCTGAACAGCCCCTTGGCATTGAAAAACCAGGTACGATTGTGCCAGGCATGCGAAAAATCGAAAGCTCCTGTAGTGGCAGTTTCGGTCAGCGAGGCAGGATTTCCTGACGAGAGATCGCGGAGAGTGTTGGTTAAAATACCGCCCACCTGAGTGGCCCCCTGTCGAAGATCTTTTTGAACCCGGGCTACGAAATAATTGGTAAAAGGCTCAGATAAAACCTTTTCCTCGTTCACTCCGTCAGAAACGCGGGCATAAGCCCTTCCCGTCATACTTTCCAACACCCC
>DDBO01000081.1 GCA_002332755.1 Bacteroidales bacterium UBA2030
CAAATCCGGACCAGCATCAATTGAAGGCATTCGGTGAATGGTGAGCAGCAAAGTATCTGCTGCGTATACACCCGGACACTGACTTCCGGCAAAAGCCTTCAAAACAAGTTGCACATTACCGTTTAGAATATCGTTGGGGCCTAGTGTATATGTAGGGTTCAATACAGAGGAATTACTAAAAAGCCCATCGCCGGTGGTAATCCACTGCAGATTGGAATAATTTGAAGCTTGCGCGGAAGCCTGATAAATTTGGGTTTCGCATATAGATGCATCCGTTCCTGCATGTACCACCGGACCCGGTAATAGCTGAGCGCTCCCGGACATTAAAGCAGAACAACCGTCGGAATTCACAGCTGAAACCGTATACATTCCTTCATCACGCATACCAAATGACAACGGGCCGCCCGTCCCTGAAACAAAAGTGGGGGGTACAGTCGGTAAGCCATTGTTGAGCAATTGGTAAACAACGCCAGGCTCTGAAAGAATCAACGAAACCTCAGCCGGAGCGCAAGTAATGCCCTGGGGTAATACCTGATAGGCTTGCGGAAGCTGTTTTAGGGTCAAAACTCCACTCATGCTGCTCTCACAATGGAGATACTCATCTTTGGCCGTAATCACATAGTTTCCGGAAGCATAGTAGGTTCCAAAGTTCAGGGGGCCACCTGTTCCGGGAAGACTCATGAGTGCAGGGGTTACTCCATTATGGTATAAATAATAAGTATATCCCAGATGGCTTCCATTCAGCCCGATTTCAACAGGTCCGCAAACAGTACCATTTGGGGTGATAGAATAGGGAGTGGGCAGGGTATCCAGATAAGTCTGTCCATTCATCCATGTACCGCAGAGAGAAGAAGTGTTCCAGGCATAGACTTTATAGATTCCGGGATAATTCTGAGGCCCAAAACTAAGCGGCTGACCATTGCCTGCAACAGGCAGACCTACATTAATAGTATCAGCTCTTCGCAATTGATACATCACACCGGTCTGCGAACCACTAAGTTCAACCGATTCTCCATCGCATAATATTCCCTGGGGCAATACATTGTAAGCAAGCGGAAAGGGTAAAATCTCTAATGTTCCGCTCATGGTATCGGTGCAGCCGGTTATTGGATGGGTAGCCACCACATAATAGGTACCGGGTTCTGTATAATTTCCAAAGCTGAGAAATCCAATGCTACCTGTGCCGGCAGCTGTACCCATGATATTATTGTTCAGCCACAAGGTATATTCAACACCTGCCTCACTGCCGTTTAAGCGAATTTCTGTTCCAGGGCAAGCCTGGCCTGAAGGAACCAGTTGGTAAACCACCGGAGTTGTATGGATGGTTACTAGGGCTACCCCATTCATATCCGTCCAGACGCCGGTATTGGGATTATACGCTTTACATGAATAGGCCCCTGCACCCCTCGGTCCAAAATCCAGGGCATTGCCTGTACCATTAAAGGCCTCGCCGGTTGCAAGATTGTTTTTATACAAATAATAGATGATACCAATCTCAGAACCACTTAGACCAACCGAGACTCCGCTTGTGTTTTCGCAACCTTCACCTCCCCCTGTCATGTTGAAAACCGTAGGTGTAGGATTAACGGAGACCGTAACGGTGCCCGACATATAAGATTCACAAGAAGTTGCGGGATTTACGGCCTTTACCTGGTATGTACCAGCAGCTGTCTGAAGCCCGAAACTCAAGGGGCCTCCGTTACCTTGTACAGGTGATGGGGGAACTACTCCTACACCGACAAGTTCAAGGAAATATACAAAGCCTGATTCACTTCCGGAAATGCCTATGGGTACACCTGCTCCTCCCTGAGGATAACTTCCTCCGCCGGTAAGTGTATAAGGGGTGGGTAAAGGTAATGTTTGCACTGTGGCAGAGCCATTCATTATTCCCGGGCATCCGCTCAGGGTGGCTTGTACAGTGTAGGTTCCAGGTGTGGTAATATTGTTCCAGGTTAGTGGAGCGCCATTTCCAAAAATACCCGATCCGCTGACGATGCTACCATTTAACCAAAGAGAATACTCTACTCCAGGAGTAGAGCCATTCAACGTTATGGATACTCCTGTTCCTCCGGAGCAATACTCGCCCCCACCCCCCACCTGGTAGGGATTTGGGGTCTGTATCACTTCAACCGTCACCTGCCCCGAAACCGTATTATAACCGTCGTTGACTGTAACAGTATATGTTGTTGTAGATAAAGGCGAAGCTACAGGATCGGCAATCGATGGATTGTTCAGTCCTGTGGCCGGCGTCCAGAAATAGGTATAATTTCCGCTTCCACCCGAAGCATTGGCATTCAATTGTGTGGATCCTCCCTGGCAAATAATACCGCTTGCAGCACCGGGAGCAACAATCAATGCACTGCCACTCAAATACACCCATACATTATCACTTGCTGTGCAACCAGCATTGTCGGTGGCCTGAAGCGTGAACTCCGTATTAGCATACAGATTGGTAGTCTGAATATTTAATTGATTATTGGGAGGAACAACATACGAAGGGGGCAACCAGGTTACATTTACCGGTCCATTAATAGACGCAGCGCTTCCGCTTAAATTAGTCGAGGTACCAAAGGGTATCGTCTTGTCGGTGCCGGCATTCACCTGCGGCAGTGGCCTTACTGTAACCACCACATCGGCGGGATCACCTGTACAATAAAAAGGAGCAGGACTGGTTGGCGTTATCTGATATACTGTATTAAGATTGTTGCTGGTGTTATTGTAAAGTGTCTCAGAAATATTGGGATTGATACCGCTTGAACTCGGAGGGGTTATACCCGAAACAGAAGCTCTGTTCCACTGAAAGCTGCAATTCGCCACATTGCTGCTCATCGAATAATTAAAAATACTTCCGCTACATACTTCACCGGTCAGAGGGCTGTTGACTGCAGGCACTGGTCCAACCTCAATTACATAGTCTCTCGAGGCAGGGGCGCACCCGCC
>DDBO01000172.1 GCA_002332755.1 Bacteroidales bacterium UBA2030
GGCTCCTATATTTACATAACTGGGCATAAGCACTACCCCCGGCGCCAGATAAGCTCCATAGCGAGCCACAGCATGCGGCACCACCCTCACTCCCAGGTCCCTGTAGCCTTTTTTGAGAGGGATTTTGTCGTAAAACTCCAGAGGTCCGGCCTCGCTTACCTCCATGCCAGAAATTGGGAAATATAATATTACTGCCTTCTTTACCCACTCATTTACCTTCCAGCCATCATCATAGGGTTCGGCCACACGCAGGCTGCCTTTATCCAATAAATCAATAGTTTCGATGATGGCATCTCTTACCTCAGACGCTTTGAGTAAAGTGCGGTCTTCCCAAGCTTGCTCAATTAATTTTCGCAACAAATCCATGTAATTTTTTCAGCAAAATTAGTCTTTCCCTGCTTTCGCAGTACAGGTGTATACGCATCTTGCCTATTACCATCGTATTTTTCGAGGGTTTACTTAGGATTGCTACGAAAAAACGACAAGCAAAAGAAGGATTGCAGGTAAGGTAATCCAAAACAACATCAATGGCAGACATCCCCCTCTAACCAATCGACCTATTTTCTGCTGACGTCCGCTACGGCTGAGAGGGATTCCCGTCTTTCTGGAAATGTTGTATTTTACTCTGGAAATGCCCAGGAAACGGTTCCATGAAAATCCTCCCCTATTCATAACGTTACTTTTTCACAAATTTAAATAGGCCAGAGAAAGAAATTGGGTTTAATGAAGAATTCGGTCGACAATTTCTTTCATCTTGGGTTCACTTTCTTCGAATCCTTGGTAGAGAGCAAATTGCGCCCTGGCACGCTGAAGATTGTGCTCAGGATGGCTGACGTGGTAATAAACGTCGTTGTTAAGATAATCTGTGAGGAAACGGAGCGCAATGACGAAGGTAAGGAAAGCAGGTGCGCGATGAAGATATTCTTTTTCGGCAGAGAAGAGCATAGACTGTGTCTGGTCTAAGAAACCCTGAGTATAGGCCTCAAAAAGTTGAATATCGGGTCTGACTTTGGTCAAATCGGTTTCATCTTCGGCTGCGGGGTTGGCTGTAGTGCGAAGCGCATCACCAAAATCGTGAAGTAAACAACCAGGCATCACCGTATCGAGGTCAATCATACAAATTCCATGGCCCATTTCATCCAATAAAACATTGTTGATTTTAGGATCGTTATGCACAACGCGGAGCGGAAGTGCATTTGAGGCAATCAACCGGTCGGGCCATAACAGCGAATCTGCTTTCTCCTTCACCAAACGAATAAGTTCTGCAGCTCTGGCTTTTCTTTGCTCCGAAGCATTTTCTAAAGCTGTATGAAACTGTTGAAGCCTGTATCCCAGCTCATGGAAGCGAGGCAAAACAACATGCAGGTGTTGGGGTTGAAACCCGTCGAGTAGTTTATAAAAGCGGCCAAGCGTTTTTCCTGCCTCGTATGCCATTTGGGTGTTGTGAGGCACATCAACCGTGTGGCTGCCGCCAATATAGGCCAAAGCCCTCCACCAGTAGCCTTCCTCATCCTGCACATGCGTCAGGCTAGTTTGAGTTTTTACTACCTCGATAGTGGCGGGTCGTTTATCTTCAGTAACTCTTTCCCTGATGTAGGCTGTGACTGCACAAATATTTTCCATTAATGCATCAACATCGGTAAAAATGTGATGGTTAATCCGCTGGAAAATGAATTGCCTGTTAACCTCACTCACAAGAAAAGTACGATGAATGTGTCCTGAGCCAAAGGGGAAGGCTCTGGCCTGCGGCCCTATTCCATAGACCCGTAAAACGTATTCCGGGATTTCTTTGCTTACCACAGCTTTTCAGGATAAATTCCTTGTTCTTTCAACATTTTAAGCTTCTCCACCACAGTGGGACGGTCTTCGGGGTAAGTAACCCCAAACCACTGTTCATTAACAGGCAATACGCGAAAACGAGCCTTTTCGGCAGCAATTAGTTTATCGGCCACCGTGGGAATATAGAATTCAGCCTTTTCGAGGTTAGTTGTGCTGTCTAAAAACTTTTTGAAATACAATTCAAAATCAGCAAAAACTTCGGGATAAAATGCCCAGGTATTCATCGAAACCACAGTATCGCCTGGTAAGAAGACCCAATGGTCATTTTCGTCAGGAAAGGCATAGCCATTGTGGGTCTTTTGAATTTTGTGGGTTTCGACAACCTTGCGTAAGAAGCCGGCGGCATCTGTTTCGCAAATACCTCTCGAAACCCCTCCAAAATCAGACAATGTTTTCGCTAATTGATACCCACATAAAGCATACTCCTTAATGCCTACGGGCTGAGGGGCTTTAAAAAAGTCGGCCAGAGCAGTGTATGCACCCGGTCCATAGAAATCATCGGCATTAATCACGGCAAAAGGCTCTTTGATTTTGTCTTTAGCCATGAGCACGGCATGGCCGGTTCCCCAAGGCTTGATTCTCCCTTCAGGTACCTTGTATCCCTCAGGCAAGATATCGAGCTCCTGGTAAACGTAATCCATCTCCATTTTGCCTTTGAAACGTCCTTCAAAAAAGCTCAGAAATTCTTTTTCGATTTGTTTTCGAATAATGAAGACTACTTTTCCAAAGCCTGCGCGCATGGCATCATAGACCGAAAAATCAATAATGGTTTCTCCATTTGGCCCCACGGGGTCGAGTTGTTTAAGCCCCCCGTAACGGCTGCCAATTCCGGCAGCCAGTACCAAAAGCGTAGGTTTCACTACTTCAGTCATAATTATTGCGTTTTATTTATGAATTACCAATTTCTGATTTTATGCCATTTCACTGCATACATAAATATTACAAAATAGCATGGCAACAGGATTATGTATGCAAAAGTAGAGGAGTAAAGATCGGAGAATTTCCCCCATACCAAAGGTAGCAAGGCACCTCCAGCTATGGCCATGATAAGCAAAGCAGACCCGGTTTTCACAAACCTGCCTAAGCCATGGATAGCAAGAGGCCAAACAGCTGGCCAAACCAATGCATTGGCCAATCCAAGCAAAGCAACAAAAGCAACTGACAGATATCCTGTTGTAGTTACGATTCCTATGGACAAAATGAAACCCAGTATAGCTGAAATCGCAAGAGCCTTTTCCTGGGATATATATTTAGGTATCAAAATTATACCTAACAAATAACCCAAAATCATGGCTGCCAGGGTGAACGACGTAAACATTTTGGCGGTTTGCAAGGGGATGTTGAGTGATTGCCCATAACGAATAATGGTGTCTCCGGCGATTACTTCAGCACCCACATAGAGGAAAAGGGTAAGCACACCCAGCATGAGGTGAGGAAATTGAAAAATACTTGTTTTGCCTTCGTTGAGCATTTGGGTTTCTTCATCCTCAGTCTCAGCGTCAATTTCGGGCAGAGGGGAAAATCGAATCCAAAGACCGAGCAGGAAAAGTACACCCGTCATCACCAAATAAGGATTAATGACGCGCCGGGCCAGGGCATCCAAAGCAGCTGTGCGTTCTGCACCGGAGAGAGTTTCAAGACTTTTAGCCACTGAATCTCCGTCATGAAGAATAAAATATGCCAGGATAAGGGGAGCTATGGCTCCTGCAAGCTTATTGGCAACCCCCATGATGCTTATGCGGGCGGCAGCACTTTCGCGCGGCCCCAGAATCGTTATGTATGGATTTGAGGCCGTTTGCAAAATAGCCAGACCCGTTCCCATTACAAATAAACCAGTAAGGAAGATGCCATAGGTTCGCGTGAGGGCTGCAGGTACGAAGATTAAGGTTCCTACGGCCATAACCCACAGGCCAACCATCATGCCGTTACGAAAACCCGTCTTTTTCAAAATCCATGAAGAAGGCAAAGCCATGATGGTATATGAAATGTAAAAGGCAAAAGCCACAAACATGGCTTCAAAATTGGTTAGTTCGCAAGCCATGCGGAGATAAGGAATCAAAATCCCGTTGAGCCAGGTTACGAATCCAAAAATGAAAAACAAGACGCCAATGATGGCAATGCCCAGAGAATAGCTGCGTGTGCTTTCAGTTGAATCTTTACTAATCATAGGTTTGCAATTGTTTTTGGTAATAAATGCTTAGAACTTTATTTCTGATGATTTTACAAAAGGCTTGATACTGAAAGAGTAACTATATTCAGCAGGCAAGAGGGTATATTTTTGGTAGGGTCGTGCGCCCCAGCTGTCGTCGCCACCCACACCGGTTTGATTATAGTCAATGTAAAGTTCGGTGAAGCCTGAGGGTTTGAGGTCAACTGTATGGCGGGCGGCCGATGAGGTGTAATCCAGGGAATGGAGTGAATAAGGGAGTGCCGAAAAACTTATCACGGGCTTACCCTTTACAAGCAACCCCGAACCATCGGTTCCCTGAATGATAAGCTTGCGTACTTCTGTGCGGTATCCATTTTCCTGAGGACGAACATAAGGCACGTACAAATCTTTAACCGATGCCTCATAAATTCCGACAAAGGCAGATGTCTTCCTGTCGCAATAATTTTCGTGAGGGCCCCGGCCATACCATTTCACTTGGTCGAATTTTTCAGGCAGGCGGAAGAAAGTGCCAACTCTGGGTAATTCAGCAACCTTCGACAGGTCAGTGCCTTCTGCAGGTCGTAAATGATAATCTACCCCTATTTCCCCATCGGCATATACGGTATAGGTATATTTCAGGATGAAGCCTGTTTCGGTGAGTTGGTAGGTTGAATGAATTACTACTTTGCCGGGATTTTCCAATCGGGCGGTAAATTCACTGACTGACAGATCGCGGCTCAAATCTTTCCACGCCTTGCACCGACGTGGCATACCATTTCCAAAGTCGTTGTCGGTAGGTGCTCTCCAAAAGGCTGGCTGAGGCGCCTGGGCTATAAAATTCTCTTTACGATAGGTAAGCTGCATTGGCTGGCCAGAATTCTTATCAAACACATATTCAAAATCTTTTCCAACGATAGTAAGTATATCTTTTACATCGTACATTTTCAGGTTACCCTTACGGGCGGGCTCCAGTGTTGCCCCCGCCTGATGCAGCAATAGCTGCTCTGCTGCAAGGGTATGACCTCCGGGTAGTAATCCCCAAGGGCGATCGAGATTTAAAGACAGGTTCAGAAAAACCTCGTCTGCATCACTGTAATTAGCTCCGGCAAAAGCAGTGGGAATTTTCACTTCCACTGAATTTCCCGGGGCACAGGGTTGCAAGGATATCGTTTCCACATTCTTCACCATGCCGTTAACCAACAATTCAAGGCGCAGAGAAGTATTCGCCAGGTCATAAAAGGCGTATTTATTGGTAATCCGAATCGTTTGTTTGTCAGCATTGGCAAAAGCAAAATCGACAAATTGGTAAACCTTTTTCACTTCATACAATGCCGGGTGAGGGGTTCTATCGGGAAAAACAAGTCCGTTGATAAGGAAATTGCTGTCGGAAGGAAGGGTTGAGGGTCCATAGTCGCCACCATAAACATAGAAACGGTTTCCTTTTTTATCTATGCGCAGAAATCCCTGATCCACCCAATCCCAGATAAAACCGCCCTGCAACTGGGGATATTTTTCTATGGTATTCCAATAGTCAATCAAATTACCGGTACTATTTCCCATAGAATGAGCGTATTCACACATAATGAGAGGCTTGGGATGAGTTGTGGAAGCCCATTTTTCGAGGTACTCCACCGATGGATACATGGGGCAATAAACATCGGTATTTCTGCCTCCTAATGCACGCTCGTAATGCACAGGCCGCGAGTTGTCAAGTTGCTTTACTGCGTCGTAGCAGGCATCAAAGTTTACGCCATCTCCTGCTTCATTGCCCAACGACCAAAAAACAATTGACGGATGATTCTTATCGCGTTCTACCATCCTCTTCACCCTTTCCAAATGGGCAGTTTTCCAGAGGGTGTCTTTGGCAAGACTCCTTTCTCCATACCCCATCCCATGCGATTCGAGATTGGCTTCGTCAATAACATAAAGACCATAGCGGTCGCACAACTCATACCAATAAGGATCGTTGGGATAGTGGCAGGTTCTTACCGCATTGATATTGTGCTGCTTCATTAGCTCTATGTCCTTGAGCATCGATGCCCTGCTCACCACATGCCCGCTTAAGGGGTCGTGCTCATGGCGATTCACCCCTTTCAATAAAATAGGCTTTCCGTTAAATAAAAATTGGCCGTCGCGAATCTCTGAGGTCTTAAATCCAATGGCATGGCTCGCTGCTTCCAGCACTTTTCCATCCTGGCTGCTTAATAAAAGAGTTAATTGATAAAGATGAGGAGCCTCAGCCGACCAAGGTTTCACCTCCTTAAATGTTTGGGTAAAATGAAGAGTCTCTTCCCTGGTGTTTTTCTGCAAGCCTTTTGACTCGTTGTATATCAAATGGTTTTCTTCGTCGTAGAGCTTTATTGTGAGGGTTGTCGCCGAGGCAAGTTCTGGATTAAATGCCTGAATATCAACAATTAAATCGAGTTGCCCATCCTTGTAATTGTTTATGAGGCCTGTTCGGGCAAAAAAATCACGGATGCGTATCTGAGGTGTGCTGTAAAGAAAAACATCCCGCTCGATACCACTGATGCGCCAGAAATCCTGGCATTCCAACCATGAGCCCGTGCTCCAGCGGTAAACTTCCAGTGCAAGATAATTTTCCCTGGTTTTGTTGATGTATGGAGTGATATTGAATTCAGCCGGGAGTTTTGAGTCTTCACTGTAGCCTAACTTTTGTCCGTTAACATAGACATAAACTGCAGATTTCACAGCGCCCAGCACAAGAAATACTTGCCTGTCTTCCCAATTTGAGGGAATACGGAATGTGCGTTTGTAGAGGCCAACAGGATTGTAATCGACGGGGAGATTTGGCGGTTCGGGGTTTTGGGTAAATTCGTAAGAAGTATTGACGTAGATTGGCCAGCCGTATCCCTGCAATTCCCAGTTAGATGGCACCTGAATATCTTTCCAACGGGAAATATCAAAATCATTTAAATGGTATCCCTGAGGTATATCTGCTGGTTTTTCAAGAAATTGGAACTTCCATGTTCCATTGAGCGAGAGATAATTGGGATTATCGCGCAAATCCGCTGCATCAGCAAGAGTTTCCGTAGGATAAGGAATAAACCATGCACGGGCAGGTTCTCTGTTCACAGAAACAATTTTTGGATCCTGCCATTCGGGAATTTGTTGTCCATAGAAAAAACAGGCATTTAACAATGCTAAAATTGAAAAAAAATACTCTTTCATAAAGCCTTTAATATTTGAACTGCTTGGGTAATTTCTTCTGTATCAGTATGGGTTGTTGTAAGGAATGCCCCGGGACAGTCAGGATTCTTCAGCGCTGAGGAACGTTTCTTCACCGGGGCCATATGAAACTCTGTGCAGCCGGTTTCCGCAATTAAAGAGCGCAAATTGTTGGCCCTGACCCCACCTCCAGGCATAATCGCAATTGTTGGAGCGGCCATCATCCTGAGTTTTTGAATTACTTCACGCCCCTCCATAGCCGTAGTTTTGCCTCCGGTGGTGAGAATCCTCCGTATGCCAAGGTCTGTAAGTATTTCGAGGGAAGCAAAAAGATCGACAGTGAGATCGAAAGCGCGATGGAAGGTAACCTCCAAGTCAACAGCGAGTTCCACTAATTTTTTACATTTCTCAACATCAATTGAACCATCAGGTGTAAGGCATCCTATTACAATTCCTGAAGCCCCCAGATTTCTTACCGTTTCCACATCGCGACACATGGCACGGAATTCATCATCACTATAAATAAAATCTCCACCCCTGGGGCGAATCATAACCATAACCGGAATACTGACTCTCTCGAGGACACTGGATAATGTTCCCACAGAAGGGGTAGTTCCGCCCTCAGGCATATTGGCAAACAGCTCAATACGGTTGGCACCAGCCGCCCAGGCTGCAATAGCAGAATCTACATCGCCGCAACCCACTTCAAGCAAGTAAGGATTTCCTGAAACGGAGGAAGATTCAGACATTGGCAAAGAAATTTTTCATCACCATGGCATGGCATCCGGCCAAACATGCATCCTGCCCCATCCCAGATAATTCAAGTCTGAGATCTTCGCGAAAAGCGTGCATGGCATTTTCACGAAGAGTATTGTATATTGAATGAGTTAAAACATTTCCTGCCATGGCCAGACTGCCTCCAATAATAATTATCTCAGGATCAATTAAGTGAACCAAATTTACCAAAGCCAACCCCAAGCGCCTTCCAATTTCAGCAATGGCATCCATGGCTACCCTATCGCCCCTCCACGAGGCCTCAATAATGTTTACCCAGACATCGCCCGTAGCCGATGCCGTGAACCCCATGCGAAGGGCCTCCTCTTCAAGAGCCCTCAGATTGGTATATGTTTCCAGACAATCGGTCTGGCCGCAATAGCATATATTGTTTTTGTTGCCTAGAAAATGAGTGTGGCCAAATTCACCAGCAAATCCATGAGTCCCTTTGTATATCTCACCATTAATTAACAATCCTGCCCCCACTCCCCTGTCGAGGAAAAGATATATTGCATTTTGCGCATGTTGGGCTTTGCCAAAAGAGGCTTCACCTTTGGCCATTAAACGGGCATCGTTGTCCATCACCACTGGAATACCCGTCATATCGGCCAACATATCATTGACGGGTCTCAAAAAACCCGTAAAATGTACCAGAGACCTTCCTGTCTGCGTATTGATAAGACCGGGCACGGCAAAACCAATACCGAGAACCTGCGCCGGCTTGAGATGGTGACGTACCAGAAAGCGCTTGATATGACTTACCGTAGCTTCGAGGTATTGCATCGAACTCTCAAGCGGAAGGGTAGAAATCGATTCTGCCTTCTTCTGATCGTTCAGGTTAAAAAGAGCTATACGCAAATGCTCACGCCCAGCATCGACAGCCAACGTAAACCAGTTTTGCTCGTCAATCTGATAGATACGAGGTTTTCGGCCACCTCCTGAGGGACCCTCTCCGATAAGGCGTACAAAATGATTGCTGGTTAATATTGCTGCCAGCCTTCCTGCCGTGGGAATACTTACCCCCAGCTCCGTAGCCAGCAGGGGAATACTCAGCAGTTTACGTTGATAAAACGCCAGTAATGCACGTTTTAGCAATACCGTGCTTCTTGCCTGAAAATCAGAGGTATTAATAATTTTTTCGAATGTTTCTATCAATCTGCGGCCCTTTTTGGTTTTCGCCTGCAAGTTAGCGAGTTTTTGCGGAAAAAAAGCATTCTTTTTAAAAAAATTTAATAAGCAACCAGCGAAAAGTGCAAAATGCAGCTGAAGCAATGAAATGCTTATGCTGCGCCTGGGCAGCCATATGAAAAAGGATAGTAACACATGAACAATAGTATTAAATGCACGTTTAACAAGCATGAAATCATTTCCTGCCGTTTTTTTGATTCTTTTCCTGCCCGCGGTGGCCAATGCCCAAATAAATCACAGGCCAGTTGAAGTTATCTCCTTCGCTAAGCTGCAGCAAGAGATGAGTATTCATGACGATACCCTGAGGGTTTTCAACTTCTGGGCTACCTGGTGCAAACCCTGCGTTGAGGAAATGCCGTGTTTTTTGGAAACCGGTAAAACCTTTGCAGGGCAAAAAGTTAAATTGATTCTGGTCAGCCTTGACTTTAGAAAACATATAGAAACAAGGCTTTTACCCTTTATCGAAAAGAACCAGATTTCTCTTCCTGTATGGCTGCTCGATGCCCCCGATGCCAATGCCTGAATTGACCGTGTAAGTCCCCAATGGTCGGGAAGCATACCGGCAACCTTGTTTGTTCGAAATGGCGAACGACATTTTTATGAAACCCAATTTGATTGTAATGAACTCAACGAAATTATTCATCAATACTTAAAACTATGAAAACGCTTCGTTTAGCTTTAATTTTCTCATTGAGCTTTTTCTATTCCTTGGCATCCTATTCACAGGGTGTAAAACCCGGCGACATAGCCCCCAATTTCGCCCTAAAGAACATTGATGGAAAAATTGTTTCTCTTGGTGACTACAAGAACGCAAAAGGAGTTATCCTTATTTTCACCTGCAATCACTGCCCTTATTCCATTGCCTACGAAGACCGCATTATAGCTCTCGACAAAAAGTTTAAGCCATTGGGCTGGCCGTTGGTTGCTATAAACCCTAACGACCCTTCGGTACAGCCATTAGATTCATTTGAAAAAATGCAGGAAAGAGCAGCCGAGAAAGGCTTTACATTTCCCTACCTCTTCGACGAGGGACAGAAAATATTCCCACAATATGGCGCCTCAAGAACCCCGCATGTCTTTCTTTTGCAAAACATCGAAGGCAAATTTGTGGTGCGCTACATTGGCGCTATCGACAACAATTATGAAGACGAGACCCGGGCAGACCGTAAATATGTGGAAGAAGCCATTGTTACCCTCGAAGCCGGCCAAACGCCTTCTACATCATTTACCAAGGCCATAGGTTGCTCCATAAAAGTCAAAAAATAAAAATCTAGCCTTTAGATAACTCACCCCACATAAGGGCCTTTATCATTCCCGAATCTAAAAAAAACTAAACTGAAAAACCAGCCCCTCTCATTGTTCGAGACAGGGCTGGTTTTAGTTTTCTATTGTTAACGTACTGACTTATTTACTTTTTAACAAATCTGACATTCCCTTCGTTGGCCCCCAATGCCTGTAAAATGTAGATTCCAGGTTTTAGCGAATATATATCAGGCATGATTTTGTTTTCCAATGTAATCCACTTCCTAATCTCCCTCCCGGTCATATCTCTGAGGATCAGCCGGGTTAGCCCCTTGTCTTTTAACATTACGTTCAGAAAATCGCTCGCAGGATTAGGATAAACCACTATCCCCTCCGACCGCTTTTCCTCCGGAATAGCTACAGGATAACCCATTTCGAGGGCCAATAGTCTTCCATAATCTCCAAAAGCCATTCCGTTCATCCCGTAAAAACTCTTCACCTTATTTACTCCCAAGTAAATTCCATTTATAACCCAAGTATTTCCGCCGTCAGTAGTCGATAGAATTTTCGTATATTCATCGAAGTCTGTAACCAAGGCATACCCTTGGGAGGGAGAGCTGAAAGCCATGCCAAGCATAATTCCATTACTTTGCAGAATCTTATTTGCCTGATTCAACCCAAGATGTATGGAATACATTTCATGGTAATTCAGTGCTATGCCTTCCTCATTATTGAACATCTGCAGCTTTACAATCTCTCCGATATTCAAATGATGAGATGTCCATGTGAGGCCCCCATCCTGCGATATATCTATTCTTGTGTTACCCAGCGTTTTATCGGTGCCAAAGGCAAACAGTGTTTGTTCGTTTAAATACCAGAAGCCTTTCACATCCATATCAGAAGGCAAATCTATTGTATTGAGTGTGGAACAATAATCCATGCTTTTATACAGAAAATTCTCACCCCCTATATAAGCAAGCCCCCCAGGAAAAAGCTTGATAAAACCTGCAGGTTTGCCTAATTGCTGCTTTTGGGTCCAATGGTTCCCTCTGTCGTTGGTTGCATAAATGGCTTCATTTTCAGCTGCTAATATGCCCATAAATTCATTACTGAAAGATAAATCAATTACACCGGATGGTATCAGCGATACACTGTCCCATGTATTCCCACCGTCTTCGCTCCTGTATATTATTGATCCTGAAGCTAAATAGCCCGCCAATCCTGCAAAATCTACACTGGTAATGCTATGGGGTATAATTCCGGGACTAAAATGTAAAAGTGTATCTCCTGCAGGGGAACTCAGCAGCTGATAAAAATCTTCCGCTTCGTATGCCAGTACTTTGCCCGAAGGCATTACATCTGCTGCAGCTAAATTTATGCCCTCGCCAAATTTTCTGAATTGCCAGGTCTGGCCTTTGTCGGAAGAATAAAACAAGTTTACGGGAGGATACAAGCCCAGATCTCGCCCATAAAAAAGCACAATATCGGGCTGATGTTTTACTTTTAAGCGATCGATCCTAACTCCGCCCCTGATATACCCTTCTGTCCAAGTTGTTCCACCATCATAAGAA
>DDBO01000097.1 GCA_002332755.1 Bacteroidales bacterium UBA2030
TCGATAACTACAGATATATACCCTGGTAAAGAGTTCAAGGGAAAAATTGGAAAAATTTATCCCACGGTGGATGAAATGACGAAAAATTTCACGGTGGAGGTATACATAGATAATCCAGGCAGGATGTTGCGCCCCGGAATGTTTGCAATTGCTTCTATTAGTCTGGGAATTTGCGATGCCATCCTTGTGCCTGCTTATGTGGTGCAGAAGCAGCCAGGTACAGCCGAGCGTTTTGTATTTGTAAACGAAAATGGTGTAGCCAGACGTAGAGTTATTGAACCAGGGGAGGTTTTCGACGATCAGTTGGAAATTCGGAAGGGATTGGCTGAGGGTGAAGATTTAATCACCAACGGACAAACCCGCTTACGCGAAGGGCAAAAGATTCGGGTGGTTTCTAGTTCCAAATAATTTATCCAAAAACACAAAGAAAGTAATTATGAGT
Organism: Bacteroidales bacterium UBA2030; assembly: GCA_002332755.1. Classification (GTDB taxonomy): domain Bacteria; phylum Bacteroidota; class Bacteroidia; order Bacteroidales; family TTA-H9; genus UBA2030. The sequence goes on from DDBO01000097.1 coordinate 443, forward strand.
CTATATAGTTCATCCGTTAAAAATCCTATTACCACCTTTATGATTTTTATAGGGGTAATGGTATTGGGTTTGTTCTCTCTCTATCAACTGGCTGTTGACTTAATGCCAGAAATGGATATACCCACCATAAGCGTAATTACCTATTACCCGGGAGCCAGTGCAGAAGATATTGAGGTTAACGTTACAAAACCTTTAGAAAACCAGCTTAATGCACTGCAAAATTTGAAGAAAGTTACCTCTCAAAGTAAAGACAATATTTCCTTTATCTCGGTAGAGTTTGAGTATGGTACGAACATGGACGAGGCCAGCAACAATATTCGCGATGCATTGAGCCTCGTGGAAAAATCGTTGCCTGATGGATGCGAAAAGCCATCACTATTTAAGTTCAGTTCATCGATGATTCCCGTAGTTATTTACGGAATTAAAGCGACGGAAAGCTATGCTGCACTCGAAAAAATTCTTGACGAACAGATAGTAGAGCGTTTGAGTCGAATTGATGGAGTCGGAACTGTAAGTGTTTTGGCTAAGCCTATTCGTATTGTTGATGTGAGGGTCGATCCCCGCAAACTGGATGCGTACCGACTTACTCTTGAGCAAGTAGGTGCTGCAATAGGTTCCGAGAACGTTTCTTTACCAGCTGGCCGCATGGAAATAGGACGCATGGAGTTTCCGGTGCGTACCAACGGGGAGTTTCCCAATAGTGATGTTGTAAAAAACCTTGTGGTAGCTCGCAATGGTGATAAGTTGGTTTATCTGCGCGATGTGGCTACGGTTAAGGATACCTTGAAACATGTGCTTGTCGATGAAACTATCAATGGTCAAAAGGGAGTTCGCTTGATGGTGCAGAAGCAATCCGGGGCCAATACTGTAAAGATTGCCCGGTTGGTTAGAGAACGTATGGCCGAACTTCAAAGAAGCCTGCCACCTGATATCGAAATTGTTCCTATAATCGATACCTCTGAGTTTATTGAAAACTCTATTAATAACCTGACTGAGACCCTCTTATATGCCTTTATTTTTGTTACCCTGGTAGTATTGGTCTTTTTAGGAAGATGGAGGGCAACTTTTATCATCTTGCTGACAATTCCCATATCGCTTATCGCTTCATTTATATATTTGTATATTTCGCATAATTCACTCAATGTAGTTTCTCTGTCTGCTTTGGCTATCGCTATTGGTATGGTAGTTGACGATGCTATTGTTGTATTAGAGAACATCACAAAGCATTTGGAGCGGGGAAGTAGCCCTATGGAGGCCGCTGTTTTTGCTACACGTGAAGTAGGTTTGGCTGTGGTTGCCAGTACACTGGTGATTGTTGCTGTGTTTTTCCCATTAACACTTGTAGGCGGCATCACTGGAGTCTTTTTTAGGCAATTAGGATGGATCGTTTCTATTACTATTACGGTATCTGTACTCGCCGCACTTTCACTGACTCCAACTCTGTCTGCTTTAATTCTCAAAGGCAACCTTTATTATCAATATCGACCCAATCGTTTTCAGGCAGCGGTTACCAGATTTTGGGATAAGGTCGACGAGTTTTATGCCAGGATTTTGCAATTTGCCCTCCACAATAAAATTAAAGTCCTCATTGGTGCTTTCCTGATTTTCTTCCTGAGCCTCTTTCTTATTAAATATATTGGTAAAGAATTTACCCCTTCTCAGGATAATAGTCGTATCAATGTTAATATGGAATTGCCACAGGGTGTTAGAATTGATGAAACTAAAGCATTGGCCAGGGAGTTTGAAGCTTTGGTTAAACGGAAATACCCGGAAGTTACCCTGATTGCAACCAGTATTGGAACTGATGAAGGGGGCTCGTTGATGAGTGCGTTCCAGAAAGCAAGCTCTTATATTATAAACTCTAACATCCAGCTGGTGAGTGTGGAAAAACGCAATCGCAGCATCTTCGAAATCTCAGATAGTCTTCGTAATGATATTAAAAGGTTCAACAAGCTGACTTCATTTTATGTAGATGCAGGTGGTACACGTTCAGCCATGAGCGCTGCTTTTAGCGGTGGAGGAGGAAGCAATTTCGATGTAAAAGTTTTTGGATATAACATTAATGAAACAAATGATATAGCTAATCAATTAGCAAATTTCATGAGCTCTCAGGCAGGCTTTCGCGACATTACCCTTAGCCGTGACCCTGAACGCCTTGAATTGCAGGTGATACCCGACAGAGAAAAGTTGGCCCGACTGGGGCTTAACACCTCACAATTGGCTTCAGCAGTACGTAATAGGGTACAGGGCCTCACAGCCACCAAATATCGTGAGGAGGGTATCGAATATGATGTAATAGTGAAATACAGTGATGATAACCTGAAAACCGTTTCCGACATTGAAGACATTACCTTTAGGAGCCCTTCGGGAGCATTAATCAGAGTTGGCGATGTAGCCCGAGTGGAACAGCGTTTTACAACACCCAATATTGAACATGAGAATAAGGTTCGCGTTGTCAAAATCACAGCGGCTCTCAGTGGCACTGACCTGGGAACTGCTTCGGGAATAGTTTCAAACAAATTGAAAACCATGGATTTGCCAGATGGTGTTTTTGTTGAAATCGGCGGAGCTGCAAAAGACATGGCCGATTCCTTCAAAGACCTTGGGTTATTGTTCGTGCTTATTCTCGTGCTTACCTACCTGGTGATGGCTTCACAGTTTGAATCACTTAAGGAGCCATTTATTATCATGTTTTCGGTTCCCTTTGCCATTACAGGGGTGTTGCTGGCACTTTACTTTACTAAAACCACTTTGAGCCTTATCTCGGGTATTGGTATCATCATGCTTATAGGTATTGCTGTGAAAAATTCCATCGTTTTGGTTGACTTTACCAATTTGTTGGTAGAAAGAGGATACCCGGTATTTAAGGCAATAGTTGAGGGAGGAAAATCCCGTCTACGCCCCATTCTTATGACCTCCTTCACCACCTTGTTGGGTATGCTACCCCTGGCTGTATTCAAAGGCGAAGGTTCAGAAACCTGGCAGCCTTTGGGTATCACCATCATCGGTGGACTTTTCTTCTCCATGATTATTTCATTGATTATTGTTCCTATTATTTACAGCCTTTTTGCTCAGGCACGCGCTCGTCGTGAAGAAAAACGTCAGGCATTGCTGCAGAAGGCTTAATTTTGAAAAAAAGGGAAAGTATGAAAACTGTTTTTATTGTTTTTAATCAGGCCCTGAGCGAAAAAGTAGATCAAGCCTTGAAAAATGCGGGTATCAGGGGATATAGTAAATGGCAGGATATGATGGGAGTTGGCAGCCATGAAGGTGAGCCCCACCTGGGTACCCACACCTGGCCTGCTTTGAATTCTGGTATCCTTACTATTGTGGATGATGAAAAGGTGGATGTATTGCTTGGCGAAGTTCAAAAGATTAATGAAGTTGCAGAGAGCCAGGGTATTCACGCTTTTGTATGGAATGTTGAGAAAATGATTTAGCGAAAAATGTTTGAATAGGGCTAACTTTGCTCCTTGATGGGAAGAAGACCCTATAAAAGGAAAATTGCCCCTGAAATGGTGATTGAGGGATTGCATCCTGAAGGCCGTTTCTGGGGCTTTTTTTCAGGACGCCGGGTTTATCTGCCCGATGCCATTCCGGGTGAATGGGCAGAGGTTGAGGTAACATTCGGTGGTCAGGAATTTCTCGAAGGAAATATTATCCGCCTGTTGAAACCCCACCCGGCTCGCCAGGTTCCATTTTGCAAACATGCCGGAGTTTGTGGAGGTTGCGCTTTTCAACATATTTCATATGAATATCAGCTGACCTTAAAAAAACAACTTCTTGAAGATGCATTTGCCCGTAAAGGTATTTCCACCCGGGTTTTAAAAGAGGTTATTCCTTCGCAGCCTGACCGAAATTACCGTAACCGTCTGGAATTTAGTTTTTCTAACCGTCGTTGGTTCTATGATAACGAAGGAAAAGTTGAGAGCCGGGAAGAAAGGATGGCTGTTGGCTTTAGCGCCCGAGGTTTGCCAGGCCGGGTGGTTGATATTACCGAATGCCATATTGGAGGCCAAGAGGCTGTGACATTAGCCCGGTTTGCCAGGAAAATTGCCCAGGAAGAAGGGGTGGCTTTTTATGATTTTAAAACGGGTGAGGGCGAGTTGCGAAGTATTGAGGTTTTGCGTAATAGCGCTGGAAAATTGCAGGTTGTTGTTGGTTTTGCGCATTCTCCGTCAGACGCAGGTCAGCGATTTTTAAACCGATGGATTTCTTGCTCTCCTCAAGTGGGCTCATGGTATGGTTTAGTTTGGAATAATCCTTTCAAGGCCGATTACCCTGGTTTTGTCTGGCATCTGGCGGGTGACACATTTTTGCATGAAAATTATAATCAGCTCTACCTTCGATATAGCCT
>DDBO01000208.1 GCA_002332755.1 Bacteroidales bacterium UBA2030
AGGGGGAGCATATTTGCCCCGTCGGAGAGGGCTTTTGATGGGTCAGGATGAGTTTCAAGGAAAATGCCGTCTGCTCCGGCTGCAATAGCAGCTTTTCCAATAGTGGAAATAAAATGGGGCAGCCCCCCTGTAACTCCTGACTGATTGGGTTGCTGAAGCGAATGGGTAATATCTACAATAACGGGTACCTCAAAGGTTTGCATGCGAGGAATGCTTCGGAAGTCAACCACAAGGTCGGTATAGCCAAACATGGTGCCCCGTTCGGTGAGCATTACTTTTGGATTACCAGCCAACGTGATTTTTTCTACAGCATGCTTCATGGCTTCTGGAGATAAAAACTGACCTTTTTTAACATTTATAGTTTTTCCTGTAGCTGCAGCAGCCAGAAGCAAGTCGGTTTGGCGGCAGAGAAAAGCCGGTACCTGAAGAACGTCAACGTACTTTGCTGCCATCCGGGCCTCTTCCACCGAATGAAAATCAGTGATTACCGGTATTTTCAGTTTTTCCCGCAAAAGGGCCAGGGTTTCGAGGGCTTTTTCGTCGCCAATACCTGTAAAGGAATGAATACTGGTGCGATTGGCCTTTTTGTAAGAGGCCTTAAAAATGAAAGGAATCTCGAAGGATTCAGTGATCTCAAGGATTCGTGAAGCAATTTCCAGGGGCATTTGTGTGTTTTCCACAACACAGGGCCCGGCAATCAGGAAAAAGTTGTTGCCGGCCACATGCCTAAGAAATGGGATATAAGAGGGTATCATGTATTAATAGTTGTATTTGTCTTTCCAGAGTGAGCGTAGCCGTGCACGTATTTCATTCTCGCGGGGATTGTCTCCAGGCTTGTAGAAGGCAGATCCCCTGAGGCGTTCTGGCAGAAAATCAATTTGCACGAAATTACCCGGATAGTCGTGGGCATAGAGATAACCTTGGCCATATCCGGCCCCTTTCATAAGCTCGGTAGGAGCATTGCGCAGATGCAAGGGAACAGCCAGGTCTCCTGTATTTTTTACCGTTTCTTGTGCTTGATTAATGGCCATATAAGCTGAATTGCTTTTTGGACAAGAAGCAAGATAAATGGCTGTTTGCGAAAGAATTATACGGCTCTCGGGCCATCCGATTTTATTGACAGCATCAAAACACGTGTTGGCCAGAAGGAGTGCATTCGGATTGGCATTCCCTATATCTTCTGCTGCCAAAATAAGCATTCGGCGGGCAATAAACAGAGGGTCTTCACCTCCTTCAACCATTCGTGCCAGCCAATATACGGCCGCATTGGGGTCGCTTCCCCTTATCGATTTTATGAAAGCTGAAATAATATCGTAATGTTGCTCTCCACCTTTGTCGTAGATGGCAAGATTCTGCTGAATAATTTGTAATGTCTTCTGGTTGGTGATAACCACAGGGTTTTCTTTGTTTTTCAGGTTATTTACCACCAGTTCAATAGCATTAAACAATTTACGGGCATCTCCTCCTGAAATGCGGTACAGCGCTTCTTTTTCTGCGATTTCTACTGACAAACTATGCTGAATATAGTAATCTATGGCTCGCTGGGTAAGTACGTCGAGATGTTCTATAGTTAATGTTTTGAGAATATATACCTGGCAGCGGGAGAGTAAAGGAGTTATAACCTCGAAAGAGGGATTCTCGGTGGTGGCACCGATGAGTGTTATGTATCCTTTTTCAACAGCGCCCAGCAAGGAGTCTTGTTGAGATTTGCTGAAGCGGTGAATTTCGTCGATAAAAAGTATGGCTCCTCTAATGCTTTGTTTAGCTTCTTCTATTACTGCCCTTACATCCTTGACACCGCTGTTGATTGCACTCAGGTTGAAGAATGGCCTGGCAAGGGTATTTGCAATAATAAGGGCAAGTGTGGTTTTTCCTGTACCCGGAGGACCCCAGAATATCATGCTGGGGACAGTACCTGATTGTATAGCCTCATAAAGGACAGCTCCCGGACTCACCAGGTGCTCCTGTCCGATGTATTCGGAAAGAGATTTGGGTCGCAGCAGTTCAGCCAGGGGCTCTTGATTCATTTTTATCTTAAGTCAACAACTTCTACTCCGGGGTAATCGTTTTTATTGAAGGTAAAGATTGATGGATCGGCATTTCGCTGAGTATCAAACTGGTCAACAAGGTAGGTGAATGTATTGCCCTCTCTTTCGAATAAGGTTACAGATTTAAGTTGGTTGTCAGCAGATTGTAGTTCAAGCCTGATTTTATAAAAGCGGCTGCCTTCGAGGGGAAGAAGGTCAACTACAAGAAGGCCTTTCCTTTCTTTGATGTATTTGATGCGATATTTATTTTCATAATTCGACAGGATCGATAAGGGACTCAGGCTTTGTCCTTCATCGTCTGGTTCACTAATTTGTACTTCTCTGGCCTGGGGAAGGTAAGTGTAAATGGCTTTTCCGTCACTAATGATGATTTGCCCGTTGAGCATAATCTTGTATTTATTGCCTGAAAGCCACATGGTACCTTTTTTTTCTTCATGAACGCGGGCTTCTTTGTTATCGAGCTTGAAGGTAAATTCTATACGAATCTGTTTCGTGTTTTTGAGTTTAGCCGCAAGGTTGCGCAGGGCTGCGTTTGCTTTCTCATTGTGATTTTGAGCAGGCAAAACCAGGGAACTCAGAAGGGCTAACATCAATAATAATTTTCTCATCGTGTGTAGGGGTTTACTCTTTTGAATATAAGTCTTTCAAGAATTGTTCCAAAGCCATTTCAGAAGCTACTCTCACTTCTCTTACTTTCGAACCCTGATTAGGACCCACAATTCCTGCGGCTTCCAGTTGGTCCATGATTCGTCCGGCGCGATTGTACCCAAGTTTCAGTTTTCGTTGGATAAGCGAGGTACTTCCTTGCTGATGGATAACCACTAAACGTGCCGCTTCTTCGAAAAGCGGATCGCGTTCCGATGGGTCGTAGGCAGGTTCTGCTGGCTCTTCATCCCCTTCGTAATACTCAGGCAGATGGAAGGCATCGGGGTAACCTCGTTGACTTCCGATGAAATCAGTAATTCGTTCAATTTCAGGAAGATCTACAAAAGCGCATTGAAGCCTGAGAAGGTCGCTACCAATAGAAAGCAGCATGTCGCCCCGGCCGATGAGTTGCTCTGCTCCTCCTGTGTCGAGAATCGTACGTGAGTCAATTTTTGAACTGACCCTGAAGGCCATTCGGGCCGGGAAATTAGCTTTAATGGTACCAGTGATAATATTGACCGAAGGTCGCTGAGTGGCAATGATTAAGTGAATACCCACTGCACGCGACATCTGCGCCAGGCGGGTAATGGGATATTCTATTTCTTTGCCTGCAGTCATTATTAGATCGGCAAATTCATCGATAATTAGAACAATATAAGGCAGAAAGCGATGCCCTTCCTCTGGGTTAAGGCGTCGGCCAATATACTTTGCATTGTATTCCTTGATAAGTCTTACCTGGGCAAGTTTCAGCAATGCGTATCTCTGCTCCATTTCGATGACCAGGCTATTCAATGTACGAACTACCTGGCGCATGTCGGTAATAATTGCTTCTTCGGCATCGGGCAGTTTTGCCAAATAATGTCGCTCTATTTTGTTATAGAGTGAAAGCTCTACCTTTTTGGGGTCAACAAGAACTATCTTTAATTGGGAGGGGTGTTTCTTATAGAGCAGGCTGGTAATAATTGCGTTTAACCCTACGGATTTACCCTGTCCGGTAGCCCCGGCCATAAGTAAATGCGGCATACGGGTGAGATCGGCTATGTAAGTTTCATTGCTGATGGTTTTGCCCAGGGCAATTGGAAGGTCGAAACGAGTGTTTTGAAATTTATCACTGCTCAGCAGGCTGCGCATCGAAACGATTTCCGGGTTTTGATTAGGTACCTCAATACCAATGGTTCCTTTGCCAGGTATGGGGGCAATGATGCGTATCCCGAGGGCAGCAAGACTTAAGGCAATATCATCTTCCAGATTTTTGATTTTTGAAATGCGTATGCCCGGAGCAGGAACTATTTCATACAAGGTAACCGTTGGTCCAATAGTGGCTTTTATGTGTTGAATTTCAATCTGATAATTGTTCAGAGTTTCTACAATACGTTTTTTATTGGCATCAAGCTCCTCCTGGTAAACATTGGCATTGGCGTTCGAGTAGTTTTCGAGAAGATCGAGGGTGGGCAGGCGGAAATCGGGCAGATCAGCAGTGGGGTCGAAGGGCTGTAGGTTGTGCTTTTCCAAAAGAGGATCGCCAACGGGATGATCAATTTCGGATTCAGTATCTTCGGCCGCATTATTCACCACCTCTATCTCAATTTCGTCGGTGATTTTTGAGCTGTTTTCCGCCTGATCTTCTGAAGTTGTTTTTCCGACAATAATTAGCTCTGGCTCTTGTGGGCCATTCCCCTGGGCATTTTGAATTTGAGCTTCATTCTTAAGGGTTTCTTTGCCCTCATCCACACCTGTTTGACTGGGGTCATCAGATTCGTCCACAGCATATTCCTCTAAATTGTACCCTCCCCCGGGTTGTGAAGGTACTTTACCCGCCTTAATTGCTTCGGCTTTCATTTGCTCCTTGTATCTGCGCTGTTCAATTTTTCTCCTGATAATGCGCTGGGGAAAATCAAAATGAACAGATGTAAAGCTGATGAATAAAATACCCAGCACGATAGCAAGACCAGGCTTTCCTAGAAAAGCTGATAACCATTGGGCCATTTGATTACCAAAGACTCCCCCGAGCAGGTTGGCTGTTCCTGCATAAGAATGTAAAGCCAGACCAAGACTGATAGATAACCATATCAAAATGTAAAAACTTATTCTGAGCGCTTTGATTATCGGAAAGAGTCTTATATTCAAGGCTATACGGAAGCCTAATCCAATCAGAATAATAGGAATTACCAGTGTAGAAATTCCAAATCCCTTGTAAATGAGATAGTAGGAAAGGGCAGCACCTAATAAGCCCGTAGCGTTTTTAAATAAAGTCTCACCCCGGACAATATCACTGAAGGTGAGCCCGGTAATTTTATCAAAATCTGCTTGCCAATTCAGGAGAAAAGAAATTTGAGCCAAAAGCAAATACAAGCCTGTCGCCAATAGTGAAAATCC
>DDBO01000221.1 GCA_002332755.1 Bacteroidales bacterium UBA2030
TAACTCAAAAGATAAAATCCGTCGAAAACAGTAAAAAAATTACTCTTTTGAGTATACTTTTCTGCTGTTTGCTATTAACTCTTTCCTATATCTTGTAAGGCAAAAATTCCCTGAGGCCACATTAGCAATTATAAGGATTTCAATATAGAGTTTTTGCCATAGTTTCCACATAATCAGAATTGTCCACACTGTACTTTTTCATATCCCATATATTTTTACATATACCTGTGAATCAGGAGTTTTTGTGTTTTGATCAGAAATCGTACCTCGTGAAAAACAATTCCGTCCTGTAGTGCAATAATCCTTTTGAATCCGTCGGCTCATTTCTTATTCATCTGAGGGGATTTGGATTTCTTGTATTTTTGTTATGACCAACCAAAACCTCAACCCATGAAAAAATTATTCCTCCTTCTGATGATTGCCGGCATAGGATATTCTTTAAGAGGATTCGCGCAGACAGAATACGGTGCTTTTACAGCTACAGGATCAGCCAATCCCATTAATATGGTCAGCGACTATCAATGCCTGGGAATCAATCCTGCCAATCTTGCCTGGAGCTACGACAATCGTCAGATACACTTTGGACTTGGTGGTGTTAGTATCTCTTTATTTACAGATGCAGTATCGCGAAACGATATTTCGTTATTATTTAAAGACAATGACTATACCCTGCAAGAGAAAATAGCTGCTGCCCTCCGCTATAGCGATTCCAAAACAGCTGCAGATATAAGCCTCAACAGTTTTGGAATTTCTCTTCAAACCGAGAAATACGGCGGATTTGCATTTTCAGTCCGCGATCGGGCTTCTTTTACCATGCAACTCAACAAAATGGCCGCTGAATTGATATGGCTTGGCTTCAACAGCGATTATTTCGACCAGAAAATTTATGACGCCAATAATGTGCTGGTAGGTGCGGTTTCAAACAATCCTCAGCCGGTAGCGACCCTTTTTAAAGGCACTAATTTTTCGGCATATTGGTTGCGCGAGTTCCAGTTAGGCTATGGAAAAAGCTTATTCAAAACCGATGAATGGGATATTTCAGCAGGCTTGGGGCTGAAATTTACCCGAGGGTATTCCTGGGTTGACGTGATTATTGATGATCAGCGCATCTATGCCTACAATGCCATGTCGCCGGCCTTCAAAATAGATTACAATACTCCAAGTCCTTCGTCGCTTCCCGATGACGGTAAGCTCAGACCTGTAGGCCGAGGTTTTGGTTTTGATATTGGATTTTCGGCAAACTATGCAAACCAGGTTAGAATCGGCTTCTCAGTAAATGAAATGGGAAGTCTCAAATGGGATGGCAACGTTTACAGAGCCTCCTATGAAGCCCAAATCAAAAAGATTACCACTTCTGGCTTAGGCAATGAGCAATTGCCAGAGGTCTTTGAGGCTATTGTAATTGAGGATGAATTATTCCAGTGGGAAGGCATTGAAGAGATTAAGGTGAAATACCCATCAAACCTAAGAATGGGAGTTGCATGGATTGGCATACCCGACCTTGCCATTGGTGGTGAGGTAGTAATTCCATTGATAAAAGCACCCGGAGCATTGCCAAAACCTGTTTATGGTTTCGGTTTACAATTTAATCCGGGCGATGCCATCTTCCTCTCCACAGGTTTTCAAACAGGCGGGGGTTACAACTTCCACATCCCTTTCAGCATTGCTTTTCGTCCATTACCCGCATGGGAATTTGGTTTTGGAACGCACGATATTTCCGTGGCTTTTCGTAAAAACGCCCCCAACCTCTCATTAGCCATGGGCTTCATGCGTTTCAGTCTGGGGACTTTCAAAAAAAACACTGAATAAATCTCCTGGAAAACTCATAAACATTGATAAAGCATCAAGGCCCTCGTCATAAAAAACGCGGGCCTTTGTGATTCCCGGGGCTCTGTATCCCCAAGTCAAGTTTCGGGCTAATGGATCATCCTTTTACTCTTTAATCAAGGCAAAGTCGATTTGTTTGCGTTGCACGTCCACATTTTTAACCCGTATACGAATAGAATCACCTATACGGAAGGTGTCTCCATAGCGTTGCCCGATTACCTGATAATTATCTTCATCGAGATAATAAAAATCGTCATGCAGGTCGCGCAGGCGAATCATGCCTTCGCATTTATTTCCAACAATTTCAGCATAAATTCCATATTTGCTCACACCCGAAACGAGGGCATCAAATTCCTGGCCAACTTTATCCGACATAAACTCGGCTTGTTTCAACTTCACACTGGCTCTTTCGGCCTCCATGGCTTTACGCTCCATTTCCGAAGAATGTACGCACTGGTCTTCATAAAATTCTTTATCAGCCGACTCAGCTCCGTTAAGGTATCCCCACAGGAGGCGGTGTACCATCAGGTCGGGATAGCGACGGATGGGAGAAGTAAAATGCGTGTAATAATCGAAAGCCAGCCCGTAATGCCCTATATTGTCGGTAGAATAATAGGCTTTGGCCATGGTACGAATGGCTATGGATTCAATTAAATTTTCCTCACCCTTGCCGGAGACCTGGTGAAAAAGCTTGTTAAGTGAACGTGCCAAAACACTGCGGGAACCTAATTTGAGACTATATCCCAATTTACTGACAAACTGCGAAAATTGATTAATTTTTTCAGGTGTGGGCTCATCGTGTACACGGTAAACAAAAGTCTTGGGCTCCTGTTTGCCTTTCTTTTTACCAATATACTCCGCCACCTTACGGTTGGCCAGCAACATAAAATCCTCTATCAATCGGTTGGAGTCTTTTTGTTCCTTTATATAGACGCCAATGGGTTTTCCATTTTCGTCAAGGCGAAATTTAACTTCCTGTGTCTCAAAATTGATGGCACCGTTTTTATAACGTTCCTGTCGAAGTATTTGTGCTAACTGGTGAAGCAACAAAATTTGTTCGCGGAAGGCATCATCTCCACCCTCGATAATGGTCTGTACTTCGTCGTAATTATAACGTCGGTCGGAGTTAATAATGGTTTTACAAAACCATTGGTTGAGCACTTCCGCCTTTTCGTTCATTTCGAAGACCGCAGAAAAACAAAGCTTGTCTTCACCCGGGCGCAAAGAACAAACATAGTTGGAGAGTTTTTCGGGCAGCATGGGTATCACCCGGTCGACAAGATATACCGAAGTTCCGCGGATGCTGGCTTCTTCATCAATAGCCGAACCTGGTTTCACATAATAAGAAACATCGGCTATGTGGACACCCACCTCCCAGTTGCCATTATCCAGCTTTTGTAAAGAAAGGGCATCGTCGAAATCTTTGGCATCTTCGGGGTCGATAGTAATGGTAAAAATCTTTCGAAAATCGCGCCGTGACTTAATCTCCGCAGCAGGTATTTTTTCCGGAATGGCAGCTGCTTCCTTCTCTGCTTCTTTGGAAAAACTCAAGGGGAAATCGAATTCCACCAGTATGCTCTGCATCTCAACCTTGTGTTCACCGGGCTTACCGAGCACTTTCACCACTTTGCCAAAGGGATTGCGCGCATGCTCGGGCCACTCGGTGAGCTCCACTACTACTTTTTCTCCATTCTTAGCCCCTCCGATATTCTCTTTAGGGATGAAGAAATCAACAGCAACTGAAGAATTATCAGGTATAAAAAACGCATATTTGGCTGAGAGCTGCAGGGTTCCCACAAAAGTATTTTTGGCCCTTTGAAGCACCTCCACTATCTGGCCTTCAAGTTTGCGTCCCGGACGTCTGGGGAAAAGAAACACTTTCACCTTGTCGCCATGCAGCGCCCTTCCTGTATTGGCCGAGCTGATGTAAATATCTTCACCGGTTTCTTCGGTAATTACGTATGCTTTTCCCGTCTGTTTCATGTCAACGGTACCGGTGACATAGTTGCTTTTAGGTGCCAGGCGTTGCAGCTCCGATGGATTGAGCCGAAACTTACCTTTTTTGTCCTCAAGAATAACACCCTGGCGGGCAAGATCGGACATAATGGATAATACCATCGACCGGCTGGCCTTATCGGTTACACCCATGGCAGCCGCTACCTGTTTATAATTGTAGGATTTAAAAGGGTCATTAGCAAAGACAGCTAACACATTATCCGAAAAAGAGCCGGATTTCACTCTGCCCTTTTTCTTTTCTGATTTCTTTCCTGACATTTTTAAGTAATTTAAAATATAAAAAAATAGGCCAATAGTGCTGTTCTGCTCTTTTCAAGTATACGGCAGGCAGGCCTTTTTGTTAATAAACAACAAAATTAAGAGACATTTGACTGCTATTAACAATAATTTGTTGAAAACCGCATTATTTTTTAATATCTTTGAGAGATACTGCGACAGCCGTTCTGTCGCCCGGCCTAAGCCGAAAACATTATAAATTACTCTCAATAAAAACCTTACACCATGGAAGCTCTTTTACAAAAATTGCTCAACTCTCAGGGAGAAGGTTGCGTTACCATTATCGCAAACACCCACCGCATCAGAACTGCGATTAAGCAAGATGAACTAACGGTAAAGAACCTGGCCAGGGAAGCAGAAGAACGATTACTGGCTCTCTATAAAAAGAGCTTTGCCCAGCCTATTATCGACAATATATATCAGGCTCTTTCCTCTATCGACTTTAGCCAAAATCTTGAGGCATTGATGATTTTTGCCGGACCCACCCTTTCGGAATTTATCACTCTTCCCACTGAAGTCAGAAACCGGGTTATTATTGATAAAACTTTTGCCACACGCGACCTGATAAGGGCCATTTCAGAGGCGCCCTTTTACTATGTGTTAGTGCTGAGCCGCAAGCGTGCCCGCTTAATTGTAGCTCACGGAGATAAGGCAGTGGAAGAATTGGGGCACCCCTTCCCCATCGAAAATATTGACTATGAAAGGCTCCGCAGCCAGCTCCCACCCGACCGTTTAACCGCCAGTGCCATAGAAGGATTCTTTCATGAAGTGGACAAAACAGTAGCTGCAGTGCTCAAGCATAAGCCCCGCCCATTGATCATCGCTGCCAGAGTAAGGAATTTCGCCTTATACGAAAAAATCTGCAGTACTCCTGAAATGATTATCGGCAATGCCACCCTTAAAAGCGACGATCAAAAGGCTCAGGCTATCATATCGGAAGCCTGGCCTGTAGCTGTAAAAATGTTGAAGGATTTCAACAAAAAAAGATTAAAAGAACTGGAGAAGGCTATAAGCTCCGGAAAATTTTTAAACGATTACAACGACGTATGGGAGGCCCTCAACGCAGGGAGGGGCAGGATTCTTTTTGTAAAGAAAGGATTTCATCAGCCGGCTGCCTTTGTCAATGGCAGGGTGGCCCTCATCGAAAAAGTTGTTAAAGATGCAAAAGGCATTGTAGAGGATATCATTGACGAAATGATAGAACAAGCCCTGGCTCATGGAGGCGAAGTTGTTTATGTTGATGGCCCCGGGCTCGACCCCTACAATGGTATTGCGTTGGTCACCCGTTATTGAGAAACCTGCTCACCTATCAGGGTAGCTGCTGTACACCCGGTGATGCGCACATTAACGTAATCGCCGGGTTTAACATTTTCAGCTTTAAAAACTATCACCTTGTTCTGGCTATTGCGTCCCGAAAGCATTCCATTGCTTCTTTTTGAAAAACCTTCGGCGAGCACCTCAAAAATCTTACCTACATCCGCCCTATTTGAAGCGAGACTGTGTTTGTGCTGCAAATCAATAATTTCCTGCAAACGACGAGCTTTCACCTCATCAGGTACATCATCCTTATATTTTTTGGCGGCAATGGTTCCCTCACGCTCGGAGTACCGGAACATGAAAGCGGCATCGAACCTGACTTCGTCCATAAGGCTGAGGGTTTGCTGGTGATCTTCCTCGGTTTCGCCGCAAAATCCTGCGATAATATCGGTACTAAGCGTACAATCAGGGATATGCTGACGTATGCTCCTCACCCTATCGAGAAACCACTCGCGGGTATACTTCCGGTTCATTCTCCGGAGTACCTCGTTGCTTCCCGACTGCACAGCCAGATGAATGGAACGACAAATATTCGGATGAGCCGCAATAACTTTTATCAGGCTATCGGAAAGGTCTTTAGGGTGAGAGGTGGTAAAACGCACCCTCAGACGGGGATCAACAGAAGCCACCCGGGCCAGTAATTCGGGAAATCCAACTGAAGTATTTCCTTCAGTAAAATGATAGGAATTCACATTTTGGCCTAAAAGAGTAACGTCTCTGTATCCCTTTTCAAATAAGTGCTTAACTTCATCCACGATGGTTTGCGGGTTTCGTGAGCGCTCACGGCCACGCGTAAATGGAACCACACAGTAAGCGCAAAAGTTATCACACCCTCTCATGATGGAGACGAATGCAGTAACTCCCGATGGGTCGAGCCGAACGGGTTCAATATCAGCATAAGTTTCTTCAAGCGAAAGCTGAATGTTGGCCGCCTGGGCTCCGGCCGCGGTTTGATCGACCAGGTAAGGTAAAGTCCGGTAGGCATCGGGGCCTGCCACTAAATCAACACCATGCTCAGGTGCTAATAATTTATCGTGCAAACGCTCGGCCATACATCCGATAACTCCAATTTTTAATTGGGGATTCCTTTTTTTCAGCGACCTTAGTTCACGAAGTCGTTTCCACACCCTTTCTTCAGCCTTTTCGCGTATGCTGCAGGTGTTCACCAATATCAAATTAGCTTCCTTCACATCAGCCGTAAGGCTGTAATCATTGTCCCTTAAAATAGACGCAACAATTTCGCTGTCAGAGAAATTCATCTGGCAGCCATAGGTTTCTATGTATAGTTTTTTTTCGTTCATCTAAACGTTGAATAATCGGGGTGCAAAATTAACCAAAAGAGGAAGCGGGCAGGTTGCAGCAAGTCAAACTTTTAGCAGAAGAGCTGTGGTTTTTTCAAAATATTACCTTTGCAAACGTCAATTTTTCAAATACTGTTACAGCATGGCTAAAAACCTGGTTATCGTCGAATCGCCCGCTAAAGCCAAAACCATTGAGAAAATATTGGGTAAGGATTTTATCGTTAAATCGAGCTTCGGGCACATCCGCGACCTGAACAAGAACCAGCTCAGCATAGATATTGATAAAGGCTTTGTTCCGCATTACGAGATTCCTTCTGACAAAAAAAAGATAGTGGAAGAGTTGGCAAAGGCAGCCCAACAAGCCGAAACCATATGGCTGGCATCCGATGAAGACCGTGAAGGAGAAGCCATAGCCTGGCATCTTTTCGAGGCCCTAAAACTAAAAAAGGAAAACACCAAACGCATTGTTTTTCATGAAATCACCAAACCTGCCATTTTGCATGCGGTAGAAAACCCGCGTTTCATAGATTTTAACCTGGTTAATGCTCAACAGGCTCGCCGAGTACTCGACCGTCTGGTAGGTTATGAACTGTCACCACTTCTCTGGAAAAAAGTCAAACCGGCCCTGTCGGCTGGCCGGGTGCAGTCGGTTGCCGTTAGGCTCATTGTTGAAAAGGAATTCGAAATCCGTGATTTTAAGATAACCACATATTATCGGGTTACCGGAAAATTCGAAACCATCGGTAAAACCGAAAAAGGACAACTTTTAGCCGAACTTAACAAGAGATTCGAAACCAGAGAAGAAACGGAAGCCTTCCTAAAAAGTATCATTGGAGCAAGTTATAGCATTTCGGGAGTGGAAACCAAACCTGCCCGCCGCTCACCGGCACCCCCTTTTACTACCTCCACCCTTCAGCAGGAGGCCGCCCGCAAATTGGGTTTTTCAGTAGCCCGAACCATGATGTTGGCCCAGGAATTATATGAATCAGGGCTCATTACCTATATGCGTACCGACTCTGTTAATCTCTCCGACACAGCTTTGGGTATGGCCAAAAAAGAAATCCTCAACCTTTTTGGAGAGAACTATTTAAAAATCAGGAAGTACACCACCAAAACCAAAGGAGCACAGGAAGCACACGAGGCCATCCGCCCCACCTACCTCGATCGGCATTCTGCAGGAGAAAATGAAGCCCAACGCAAACTTTACGAGCTTATTTGGAAACGCACCATTGCCTCTCAAATGGCAGATGCCCAGCTCGAAAGAACTACCATCACCATCGCCATTTCTACCACCAACACTGAATTTTTTATTTCAAAAGGAGAAGTGGTAAAATTTGACGGATTTTTAAAAGTATATGCCGAATCGACTGACGACGAAAATGATGAAAACGAATCGGGATTGCTTCCTCCCGTTAAAAAAGGCGATGCATTGAAAGAGATTGCTATCACTGCCACACAACGATTTACAACACCTCCCTATCGCTATACGGAAGCTTCGCTGGTGAAAAAACTCGAAGAACTCGGCATTGGCCGACCTTCGACTTATGCTCCCACCATCTCCACGATTCAGAAAAGAGAATATGTGGAAAAGAAAGATGCCCCGGGAGAAGTAAAACAATGCACGGTTCTCACCTTAGCTAACGGAAAAATAAAGGAAGAAACCAAAACAGAAAGGATTGGGCAGGAAAAAGGCAAGCTATTCCCAACCGACATCGGTATCCTGGTTACCCAATTCCTGATGAATCATTTCGATGAAATCATGGATTACAACTTTACTGCCACTGTAGAAAAAGAATTTGACGAAATAGCTGAGGGCCGGCTGCAGTGGAGCAAACTGATAGAAAAATTTTATCATCCTTTTCATCAGGTTGTAGAGAAAGCCATGCACAGCCAGGAAAAGGCAAAAGGCGAAAGATTGCTGGGCGTAGATCCGGTAAGCGGGCAAAATGTATATGTAAAAATTGGTCGCTTCGGGGCTATGGTGCAGGTGGGCGAAACCAACGATCCTTCGGGTCGTAAGCCCAAGTTTGCCGGCCTTCGCAAAGGACAGAGCATAGAAACTATCACCCTGCAGGAAGCCCTCGACTTACTGAAATTACCCAAAACCGTAGGAGAGTATAATGGAAAAGAAATCGTGGCATCTACCGGACGTTTTGGCCCTTATTTGATGTACGACAAGGCTTTTTTCTCCATTCCCAAAGGCGAAGACCCGCTGGAGATAAGTCTTGAAAGAGCTATTGAAATTATTGAAGAAAAAAAGAAAAAAGATGCCGAGAAAATCATTCGTACCTTTCCGGAAAGAACTGATGTTGTGATTCAAAACGGCCGTTATGGCCCATACATAAGCGTGGGAAAAGACAACATACCCATTCCCAAGGGCACCGATCCTGCCTCTTTAAGTCTCGAAGAATGCCTTGCCCTTGCCGAAAAGCACCTCGCAGGGAAAAAGGATAATCCGGATAAAGCTGCACGTAAGAGCACTAAAAAGAAAAAATAAGCCAGACGGGCAAACACCCGGCAAATTTTTACATTTTACAACAGACGCAAACAAAACCTTTATAGCCTTTTGATAGTATAAGAAGGCAAAATCACGCTAAAGACAAGATGGATTTGATAGGTTACCTTGATCCTGTAGTAGATATTATCCCTGTTTCAGGTGAGCACAGGCGGCCCCATTTTGCAGAGGCCATACATATTCATACCCCTCATACAGGCATTCCCCCGCTTGAAGGTGCAGCTTTAGCTATTCTGGGTGTTTCTGAAGGCCGCAAAGCCACCCATAATCCGGGATGTGGGGAAGGACTTCACCTTATTCGCAAATATCTATATGAGCTTTTCCCCCAAAGCGAAACCCTGCCTATCGTAGATCTGGGTAATCTTAAAATAGGGGAAACACCAGAGGATACATATGCTGCCTTGGCTGAAATATTCGATACATTGCGCAGCTACAATATCATTCCCATCATAATAGGTGGATCCCAGGATCTTATTTACGGAATGTATCTCGGTTACGAAAAAAACGGCCCCAACATCAATTTACTGGATATCGACCGTAAGATAGACCTGGGAGAAGGTCCGGGTGAAATAAACCATGAAACGTGGCTCTCTAAAATAATACTGAGGCAACCAAGCATTTTGTTTAATTACACCAACATTGGTTATCAATCTTACTTTGTTGACCCAGCAGCCATCGAACTGATGAAAAACATGCTATTTGATGTTTACCGGCTAGGGCAGATAAATACAGATTTGAAAGAAGCTGAGCCTCTGATCCGGAATGCCGATATGGTAAGTGTTGATATTTCCTCGATTCGTGGTTCAGATGCACCGGGAAGTAAATTGTCCGGCCCACATGGGTTCTATGGAGAAGAAATGTGTCAATTGGTGCGCTTCGCAGGGATGAGCGATAAAGTAAGCAGTATTGGATTTTTCGAATACAATCCTGTTTATGACATAAATGAACGTACGGCCCATCTCATAGCCCAGTTAATCTGGTTTTTTGTAGATGGTTTCCTGGGCCGCACCGATGATTTCCCCCGTCTTGGGCAAAAATCGGAAAACCATATGCGTTATTTTGTCAAAGTAGAAGGACATTCCGAAGAGCTTATATTTTACCGAAGCCGCAAAACCGATCGCTGGTGGATGGAGATTCCATGTCCCGAGCATCTGCAAACCAAATACTTCAGACATATTTTGGTACCTTGTTCAGTTAAAGATTACCAGATGGCCACCTCCAACGAACTACCCGACCGTTACTGGCAATACTATCAGAAATTTATGTAAGTCCGCCCGACCTGTTATTTCCACAAAACCTGAAGGTAAACACGTCGTAACATAATAAATTCAATACCAAAATAGTTTTGGTAATGAAATTTCTGCTTATTTTGCATTTTCAAAATCCCCCAGCCCAATTGATTATTTAACAATAAAATACACAATCATGAGTACCGTCAGATTGCACGACAAAACGTTTACCCTCTACCTCACAAAGCAGCAAATCGAGGAAGCGGTAAATACAGTGGCTCAGCGCCTCAATAAAGATTTAAAAGGGAAAAAACCTATCTTCCTGGTGGTACTCAACGGGGCATTTCTGTTTGCCGCCGATGTTATCCGGCAGTTTGAAGGAGACTGCGAGGTCTGCTTTGTTAAACTTTCTTCTTATTCCGGAACCCTTACCACCACCCATGTCAGAGAAATTATGGGACTGGACATGGAAGTAAAAAACCGACTTGTAGTGGTTGTCGAAGACATTATAGATACAGGCATCACCATGGATAACATGCAGAAAAAGCTGATAGGTCTGGGGGCACGTGAAGTAAAGATTGCCACATTGCTTTTTAAGCCTGGTGCTTTTCGTAAAAAATTCAAAATTGACTATATAGGCATTGAAATTCCCAACGATTTCATCGTGGGTTACGGCCTTGATTATGATGGACTAGGCAGGAATCTTCCCGATATTTACAAAATCATCAAAGAATCTCACGCTCAATAGCTTATGCTCAATATTGCATTATTTGGCCCACCGGGTGCCGGTAAAGGTACGCAATCAAAAAAACTTATTGAAAAATACAATCTCACCTACATTGCGACAGGTGATTTGTTGCGTAAAGAGATAGCAGAAGGGACTGACCTCGGCATGGAGGCTAAGGCGCTCATTGAAAAAGGACGTCTTGTACCCGATGACATGATTGTACAGCTTATTGAAAGGCATATAAGCACAGAGCCTGAAACCAAGGGTATTTTGTTCGATGGATTTCCGCGCACCTATATTCAGGCCTACATCCTTGAGGGCTTACTCATGCGCATGGGGAGCCAGCTTACGGCTATGCTTAGTCTCGAGGTGCCCCGTGATATTCTTGTTAGTCGTATGCTCGAGAGATCACAGAAGGAAGGCCGCAGCGACGACACCCTTGAAGTTATCGAATATCGCCTCCTGGAATATGAAACCAAGACTACCCCGGTTATCGACTTCTACCGGGATAAAAACATTTTCTATCCTATCAATGGCGTGGGCACTGTTGATGAAATTTTCGAAAGGTTATGTTCTGCCATCGAAGATGCTCTCACCAAGCATTGGATGAATGTGGTATTACTCGGTGCGCCGGGCTCAGGCAAAGGCACTCAGGGTAAAATAATTGCCGAAAGGCTTGGATTGGGTTACATCTCAACCGGTAGTTTGCTTCGCAAAGAAATAAAAGAAGGTACCGAAATAGGTCAACGTGCACTGCCTTACATGGAAAAAGGGGAAATTGTACCCGATGAAATTGCCGTACGCCTTATAGAAAGAGAGCTCCAGAAGCAAAAAACCGTTAGAGGGTTCGTCTTTAAAGGTTTTCCCCGCACCATCGTACAGGCTTACATACTCGACGGGCTCCTTAAAAAAATGAACTCAGGAGTAAGTGTGGCTATCGACCTCAAAATTCCGTCCCTGGAATCGTTTAAACGCTTAACCCAACGAGCCAAAACCGATCGTGCAAGAACTTATGACAAAGACCCTGAGCTGATTATCAATCGCTTAGAAGAATACGACCAAAAAACCAGCCTGGTCAAATCTTACTACAAAAAGCAAAATAAATACATCAAGGTGGATGGCATAGGCCCCGTGGATGTTATTACCGAACGATTGCTTGAGGCCATCAGCCAGGCTTTTCGTATGCGGCTCTAAAGTGGCTGTCTTTCAGTCAGGTAAAATCATTTTTTCAAAACACACAGCCTGTATTTAGCTGACTTACCGTAACTTTGCACGGGCTTTGTAGCCCGTTATTTTTCATATATGGCCGAATCGAATTTTGTTGATTACGTAAAAATTTTTCTTCGCTCCGGAAAGGGCGGGCATGGTTCTGTTCACTTCCGACGCGAGAAATACATACCCAAAGGCGGGCCCGATGGAGGTGATGGCGGAAGGGGAGGGCATATCATTCTCAAAGCCAATGCCCAGCTTTGGACCTTGCTTCACCTGAAATATACCAAACACATTTTTGCCGGAGATGGCTTGCCTGGCGAAGGCAACCGTAGAACCGGAGCCAACGGCGATGATAAAATCATTGAGGTTCCTGTGGGCTGTATTGTAAAAGATGCAGAAAGTGGTGAAATTTTGGCTGAACTGACCGATAACGGACAGGAGATAATCCTTCTAAGCGGAGGTAGAGGGGGCAAAGGCAACGACTTTTTTAAATCAGCAACACGCCAGACTCCGCGTTTTGCTCAGCCCGGAGAGCCAGGCCAGGAGGGCTGGTTTATTATCGAACTAAAGCTTTTGGCCGACGTGGGTTTAGTCGGTTTCCCCAATGCAGGCAAATCTACCCTTCTCTCGGTGGTTTCTGCCGCCAAACCTGAAATAGCCGACTATCCCTTCACCACTCTGACACCCAACCTGGGAATGGTTCAATACTACGACAACCGATCGTTTATCATGGCCGATATTCCCGGTATAATAGAAGGTGCGCATGAAGGGCGTGGACTGGGTTTGCGTTTTCTGCGCCATATCGAACGCAATTCACTCCTCCTTTTTATGGTACCTTCAGACGCCGAGGATGTTATGAAAAACTATAACATCCTGCTCAACGAATTACGCCAATACAACCCTGAACTTCTCGATAAAACCCGCCTGTTGGCCATTTCCAAATGCGACCTGGTTGATGCCGATGAACAGGAAAAAATCCGCAAAACCATTCCTTCAACCCTCCCCTGTGTGTTTGTTTCATCGATAACCGGGCAGGGAATCAACGAACTCAAAGACCTGATCTGGCAGCACCTTAACCCTCCTGAATCATTCTGATAATGAATACGCTGCATCAACTTGATTTACTTTTATTGAAAACAATAAATGGCTGGCACACACCTTGGGCAGACCTTCTGATGTGGCAGGTAAGCGGCACATTGATCTGGATTCCGCTCTACGCATTTTTCCTATATGTACTTATTAAAGCTTTCAAAAAACAATCTTTTGTAATCCTCATCGGGGTCATTCTGCTTATCACCTCAACCGACCAGACCACTAATTTAATCAAGCACAGCAAGGCAAGATTAAGGCCCTCGCATCAGCAGGAGCTTTCGCAGGAGCTACACTATGTAAACGAATACCGGGGAGGGAAATACAGCTTCCCTTCAGGGCATGCTGCAAATACCATGGGGATTGCCCTCTTTTTAACCTTACTTTTAGGCCGTCAGTACTCCAGCCTTCGATGGATACCTATCCCGTGGTCGCTGTTCGTAGGTTTCAGTCGTGTTTACCTCGGGGTGCACTTCCCTTCTGATGTTCTTGCAGGATTTTTGCTGGGTGCATTATGGGGCTATATTTGGTATCGCTTAATCCTGTTTGCTCTTTCCAGATTAAGCAAAGAAAAAACGGAGGCGCAACATGAGTAACCCTATGCTTCAGGCCTTCAAAGACTTTTTGAAGAATCTCATAGAAGAACCCGAAAACAAAGTTTTCCTTTTGGCCGTTAGCGGAGGACCTGACAGCATGGCAATGACCCACCTTTTTCTGAAGGCCGGATTAAAATTCAGTGTTGCCCATTGTAATTTTGGATTGCGAGGAGCCGAGTCTGACCGTGAAGAAGTCTTTGTAAAAGAATGGATGCAGCAGCACGGGATTAAGGTTTACACAAGAAAATTCAACACCCGAGCTTTTGCAGAGGAAAAAGGGCTTTCTGTTCAGTTAGCTGCACGCGAATTGCGTTACTCCTGGTTTGAAGAACTACGTCAAAATATTCCGGCTGATTTTATTGCAACCGCCCATCATCTTGATGACAGCAGGGAAACACTGATTATTAACATTTTAAGAGGAACAGGAATTGCAGGCCTTGCAGGAATTCCTGCACTTACCGGAAACATCGTCCGTCCACTGCTATTCACTACTCGAAACAAAATTGAAGAATACCTGGAGATCAACAACATACCCTTTGTAACAGATTCTTCGAACCTGCATACCGATTACCTCCGTAATCAGCTAAGACTAGAGATAATACCTGCACTGCTTAAAGCATGGCCGGGATGGGATACATCATTTCCGGATACACTGGCCCGACTTTCTTTTGCAGCCAATATATTTCAACAAAAAATAAAAGAAGAAAAGGAAAAGCGCTTCAGGCGAAGTGGCCCTGCCTGGCATATCATTACGGATGAAATACAACCCGGAGAGGCAGGTGCACAGCTTTTATATGAGTTGTTGAAAATTTACGGCTTTAATCTTGATCAAACTCGAGAAATTGCCCTGGCACTGACAAAAAATTCGGGGCGCACTTTCTTCTCAAACACCCATCGCATTTCAACTGAGCGGGGATTTTTAGAACTCATTGAAATTTCACCCAAAGATTCCGGCCTTTTTATAGAGGTTGAACCAGATACTTCTGAAGTTTTAGCCGGTAGATACATTTTAAGATTCAACCGAATAGATATTAAAGACTTTAGAGGATTTTCCCCCGGCAATCAAACCGCTTGGTTCGATTTTCACAAACTCAACTTTCCGCTTATATTGCGCAACTGGCGTCCGGGCGACAGAATACAGCCGCTGGGAATGGAAGGGTGGCAAAAACTCAGTGACCTATTTATTCAATACAAATTATCTAAAGCACAAAAGGAAAGTCTTCCCTTGCTTTGCTGCGGCGAAGAAGTAGTCTGGATTCCCGGCTTGCGCTCTTCAGGCAGATTCAAAGTAGACAGCCATACGCGACTCATTTTCAAAGCAGAAATCTCAGAGGAACGGTAAAACTATTTCAGCCGATCGGGATTGTCATTCAAAAAAGCTTTCCAGCTCGAATAGGTTTTTTCCGATTGTACAGGAGACTGTTGGAAAAAATGACAAACCGCAACGGCAAGGCCGTCGGTAGCATCAAAAGTCTCAGGAGTTTGGGGTATCGACATCAACCGCATCAGCATGGCAGCTACTTGCTCTTTGCTGGCATTACCATTTCCGGTTATAGATTGCTTAATCTTACGAGGCGAATACTCGCAAATGGGAACAGAACGATACATCGCTGCGGCCATAGCTACACCTTGCGCCCGACCTAACTTAAGCATACTTTGTACATTCTTGCCATAAAAGGGAGCCTCAATTGCAACTTCGTGGGGATGAAACTCATCAATAAGGCTGAGTGTACGTTCAAATATTCTCTTTAATTTTAACGCCTGCCCTGAATATCCTGACAGCTTAAGCACCCCGAGGGTGACAAGCGAAGGGTTTCCGCTAAGGCACCGGATGATTCCGTAGCCCATTACCGTGGTTCCGGGGTCAATCCCAAGTATAATCTTCTCTTCGACGATTTGCATTGTTTCTTTTTCCCATGGCAAAAGTAACGAAAACCACCTGGAATTTGCTTTTACGCATCGTCATCCTTGCGGGTGCTTACGGTTACATCGCCTGGAAACTCTGGAATCTGCCTGCCGGGGCCCTTACATCCTTCCATTTTTCTGCTTTATACGATCATGCACACTATGGGCTGCCCTTTATCTTCGTATTTCTTTTAATGTTTCTTAATTGGGGCCTGGAAACACTCAAATGGCAGCAATTGATTCTAAAAATAGAAAAAGTTCCATTCTTTAAAGCCTACATGGCCATCTTCACGGGAGTAACCGCCAGCGTTTTCACCCCTAACAGGATTGGTGAATATATAGGCCGAGTATTTATCTTACAAAACCGGGAACCCGCCAAGGGAATTTTGATTACTCTGGTAGGAAGTTTAGCCCAAATTCTAATATACCTGACCGGGGGGGCTTTAGCCGGTCTTCTGCTTTTTTATCGATACATTTTGCCCTGGAGGCCTCAACTTGCCTTCCTTTCCTGGATTTTAATCCCTGCGGTAATTCTTTTAATTGCCGGAAGTATTGCAGTTTTTTCATACTTGCCCAACTTTACCAGATTAATGCGTAAACTTTTGCCCCGCAAATGGCACCGCATTCGCTCCTGGATCGGGGTACTCGGTTTTTACTCCCGACGAGAAATGGTAAAAATATTGTTCCTCAGCCTGTTGCGCTATATGGTTTTCACCTTTCAATACGTTATTTTGCTTAAAATGTACGGTTTAGACCTGGGCCTCGGCGCTTTGCTCACCGGAATCCCGGTTATTATTATGCTGTTGGTGGTAGTCCCTTCCGTAGCTTTATCAGAATTGGGTGTTCGTAACTCAGTTGCCCTTTTTGTATTTGGCTTAATGCTTCCTGCGGGCATGAAAAACGATCCGCTCATTGATATTTCCATTATCGCGGCAGCCACCAGTTTATGGTTGATTAACGTCGCCATTCCGGCCATTATCGGAAGCTTCTTTGTATTCAAACTTAGGTTCTTTCCCAGTAACGGAAATAAGGCATGAACCCTTTGTTTACCTTTTTACCGCTATTTCTTCTTATCCCTTATTTAGGGACAATAGGATTGTTTTACTTTGGTTGGTTGAGGTTAAGAAAACCTGAGGATCCACCAGAATGGCCTAAGGTAAGCATACTTATAGCCGCACGCAATGAAGCTCATCATCTGCCAGATTTACTCCATGATTTGATGAAAGTAGATTATCCAAAAGAATGTCTAGAAATTATTATAGCCGACGACCATTCTTCTGACGAAACCGCCAAAGTGGCAAGTTCTTTCGCGGGAATTAAGGTGATTCAGCCAGACGGCAAACAGTTTTCTTTTGAAGGAAAAAAAGAAGCTTTAAAGTCTATTGTAAAGATTTCTACTGGCGAGATAATTCTCTTTACAGATGCTGATTGCAGAGTAAAACCGGGGTGGGTAAAAGCCATGGTAGCACCATTTGCTCAACCCCAAATACATATGGTTGCCGGGCCGGTTACTCTTGACGGAAATCCCTTGATGGAGCTGGAATTTCTCTCACTGGCAGGCAGTACGGGGGGTAGCATTGGCGCAGGTTTGCCCATCATGAGCAATGGTGCCTCTCTTGCCTTCCGCCGGGACACCTGGCTTCATCTTTCATCCATTGCATTTGGAAACCAATTATCCTCGGGCGACGATGTATTCATGATGATGGCTGTGATAAAACACAAGGGTAATTCCTCCGTAGCCTGGTGTCATGCCAAAGAAGCCATTGTGAATACACCTGCACCTGAAACCCTGAGAGAATTTTTTATGCAGCGTTTGAGGTGGGCTGGTAAGTCGGGGCACTACACTTACTGGCCCTCAAAAATTGTTGCTATGGTGGTCTTTTTCACCAATCTGATTTTTTTTCTGAGCATTCTTGCCCTGATTACAGGTATTGCCAAGCCATTCTTCCTTATTTTTTTATTAAAATCAATTCCGGATTTTTTGTTGCTATGGGATGTTAGCGGCTTTTTTGGTAAACGCAGATTGCTATGGAATTTTTTACCACTCCAATTCTTGTACCCCTTATATGTTACCGCTGTCACTGTGGGCACTTTATTTCTAAAACCGCAATGGAAAGAACGTCAAGTCCGTTAGGGGTGGATTGTCTAACTTTGCATCCCAAAATCATTACATGAATAATATTCTCTGCCTCGAAACCTCCACTGATATTTGTTCCGTAGCCCTGTTCAATGAGGGAAACTTAGTTACCTTTCGCGAGACGAAAGAAAAAAATGCCCATTCAGCCCGACTTACAGTAATGATAGATGAACTCATGCAGGAGGCCGGTCTCGACTATAAAGGACTCAGTGCAGTTGCCGTAAGCAAGGGTCCGGGCTCTTACACCGGTTTACGCATAGGGGCTGGCGTTGCCAAAGGAATATGTTATGCTACTCAAATTCCCTTAATCGCCGTAAGTACCCTTGAAAGTATTGCTTATGAAGTAGCACGCCAAAAAGAAGGTATGAAATGGGAAAAAGCTCCGGTCATCGTCCCAATGATAGATGCACGAAGAATGGAAGTTTACAAGGCCATTTATGATGCTTGCGGACAACAGCTTAAAGACGTTGAAGCAGAAATTATTCATGAAAACTCCTTCCATTCCTTCGACTGCCCAATAATTCTGGCAGGGGATGGTGCAGCCAAATGCAGGCCGCTTTTTTCTGATAACCCGCAAATTATTTTTATGGACAACATCCTTGCCTCAGCCCTTTGGATGGGTCCTATTGCTCATAGAAAACTTACAGTAGGAGAGATAGAAAACACCGCATATTTCGAACCCTTCTACCTGAAAGATTTTATTGCAGGCATTCCTAAAGTAAAAGGACTTAAATGAAAAAGGTTAAACTAGCCATTTTGGCCTCCGGAAATGGAACCAATGCAGAAACCATTATCCGCTATTTTGAAAACCACCCTGTGATTGAGGTGGCAGGAGTTCTCTGCAACAAACCTGGT
>DDBO01000119.1 GCA_002332755.1 Bacteroidales bacterium UBA2030
ACAAACAAACAAACAAACAAACCGTTTAGATTTACTTCAACCAGGAATCCCTGCGACATTTCCGAAGCAGTTACGGGTGCTTTTCATCTTGCCTTTGCTCCTGAACATCCTGTTCTTTCTTCCCTCAAAGACTCAATCGCAGACGTTGCCCGCTAACTTCAAGGCCATTTGGTACCAAAACAGCAGCCAGGCTGATAAACCCGATGCCATCCCTGATCTTTTTATGGCTGAGACCAATGTATTCATTAATCAAAAAGTGAAAGCCCTCGGACGCAACACGATATATATGAATAATATAGAGAGCAGAATCGCGAATCATCTTTTATGAAGGCGTTGCGCAATTTCGTTTTATTCGTGTGGGTTAGCCTGGAATTTTTACTGGGGCTAACCGGTTTTACAGGACAATATTATCAACAGCCAAATTTCTTGAACTCAAAAGCCGGGGATACCCTCTTCTGGGGCGACACCATTTTGTTCGACTCCTGCCACCAGGCCAGGCCCATCTGCGGAGACAGCGGGATAATATATTATGTACCATTTAATTATATTGCATATTCACAGGGGAATTGTTGCCCCTGGGATTCTTTAGATCCGGGAAGCACCTGGCCACTAACCTGTTGTATAGATTACGACAGCCTGTTGCATGAATATCCTGTGAATCCTCACTGGTTTTTTTTCGTGTGGATCAACCCGGAATTATCACCATCAGAATCTGGACGGATGTTTATATGTATTTTACCTGCATAGTATGGGGACCATTCGACACACCCCATGGGGCATGTTGGGAAGGACTTACTGGAATCCAGAATGTCGTTTATGCCGGTAAAATAAATGCATTGAATTCATATGTAGAATTCACTATCAATAATGCCCAAAGCGGAGAATACTACCTGATGAATATAGGAGGCTATTCAGTGGCACCAATGAATTTTGTTCATATTGTGCAAGCAAATGCAGGGCAAGCGGGTGCCGGGAGCCTTACCTGCGATATTACCACGCACTGCAATATTTTCCTGCTTACGGCCCAGGTTGGAGCTTGTAATCCGCAAACCAATACCTTTACACTGACAGGAGAAGCCTACTTTGCCAATCCTCCAACTACAGGCTACCTGGCCGTTTGGGACAGTGCAACGGGATACAGTGCGCTGTACACTCCTCC
Source organism: Bacteroidales bacterium UBA2030 (assembly GCA_002332755.1). Taxonomy (GTDB): domain Bacteria; phylum Bacteroidota; class Bacteroidia; order Bacteroidales; family TTA-H9; genus UBA2030. The sequence continues at coordinate 1,160 of DDBO01000119.1, forward strand.
ATTCATCTCGCCGTTTCAATTCAGTATACCCGGCCTCCCATGTGATAATCAAATTCATCGTATTTATGCAGCATTTTGGGATTCAACCGGATGTGAAAATACGCTTACCTTTCAGGCTCCTGTGTTATGCCCGGATGCTACCATCAGTGGTGGGGGCAGTATTTGCGATAATTCCAACGATAGTGTCCCGCTCATCGTTTCATTCACCCCAAATATTCAACTTCCGGTAACTTTTACCCTAATCCATAACACGGATACCCTGGCACCCATAACCACAAACGGGCCATTCCCTTATGTATGGTTTACCTCAGTTCCGGGTACGTATACGCTGGGTTATGCTTATAACAGCCAATGCCCAGGTAACGTTAGCGGTCAGGCTATTGTTTCTGTAAAACCCAGTCCTTCCGTCAACCTGGGAGCCGATATCCACGTGTGTGAAGGACGCCCGATATTTCTGGATGCCGGCCCAGGTTTCCAGAAATATTTATGGAATACTGATGAAACTACCCAAATGATTCAAGTTTCGCAATCCGGTATTTATTCTGTGGAAGTACAAAACAACTTTGGCTGCTGGGGAAGCGATACAATTTCAGTCAATTTTCACCCTGCGCCAGGCACACTGTTTATCAAACATGATTAATGAAATTGCGTAATTTTATATCAAACACAAATTAAATATTAAAATTAATTACCATGAAAAAAAACCTGCCTTTTATTATTGTGTTGTTGATAAGCCAGTTCACACTTTTTTCCCAATCTGTCAACTGGCTTAATCCCAAACCCTCCGGAGAAGATTTTTTTGATATTGCCTTCAGCGATGCCCAGCATGGTTGGATGGTTGGCACAAACGGGGCTGTTTTTTACACGTCCGATACAGGTCATACGTGGCAGGCACTTACACCCTTTACCAACCAGCGCCTTTTGCAAATCGTTTTTATTAACTCCACCAAAATGCTGATAATGGGTGAAACTAGTCTCTTTATCAGCAACGATGGGGGCTACAATTGGAACACGCTGTGTGATATAAGCCCCTCAAATTTCTCTAAAATAACTTTTACCTCCTCAAACAACGGTTTTGCTTTGATAACAAACGAAAACGGTCAGAAAGCCTTTGCCAAATCTACCGATGGCGGTGCGAGTTGGACCATTTTGCAACAACCGGTGGATTGGAACGATTTTGACGCTAGTTCAGAAACAGAAATTATGGCCGTTGCCGACCTTAATATCCTTAAAAGCACCGATGGTGGCATTAGTTTCCAGAATATATATTCCGAGAATCAAAGCAGAACCTGGCATGCTATTTTGTATGTATCAAACAATTGCTGGATTGCGGCAGGCTACACAAATAACTATGGTGAAGCAAGAATTCTCCGCACTACAGACGATGGAATCAACTGGAATGTTATTTATTTAGACAAATCAGCGTATTTAGAACATCTGGGTAAAAATCAGGAGGGTCTCATTTTCAGTTATGGATATTTAAAATATTTTAGCAAAGGGGTTTTGCCTTTATTTTACAGCACCGATACAGGGGAAACATGGCAGACCGATTACATAGGAGGATGGATAATGGGTGGCTATAACGAAAATTACAGGGTCAATTCTGTTTGGTATATAAATGAAAACCAGGCATTTGCATATACCAGCAATGACTGTACCGACAATGAACCCGACTTTGGCAGGATGAATATGCTCATTCAAAAAAACGGCAGCACGTTTCAACCCTTCCGGGATAATTTTAGTCGTTCGATCCTCGATATAGCTTGGGATGAAAACGAAGGGCTGCATGTAAACACCAAATACCTTATGCGTTCCCGCGACAATGGCCTGAGCTGGACCCCTCTTTATTCAAGCAATGGCGATTTGTTGAAAAAAGTGATAAAAATACCCCAGACTTCCCACCTCTTTGTGATTGGCGAATACAATTTAGGAAAATCCGTCAATGGAAGTGAAATGTTAACAAATATCTACCACAGCTCAGATGATGGCACCAACTGGACAAAAACAGTGAGTGCGATGCCCATCTATGTATCCGACCTGAATGTCTTTGGCACGGGGGATGCCTATTTATTTGGGCGTAAGGCGCTTGTAGTTTGGAAAAAGAATAGCAGGTTTTATGAGAAAGAACTGGGCAGGGCTCAACTCTTCAAAAGCAGAGATATGACACAAAACTGGGATGAAGTGAGTATCCCCCTTGATACTATGGCCAATATGCAGTTCCTTAATGCCGACACAGGATTTATTTTTGGCGGAGGGGGCACTACACAGTATGGAGGATATTACATAAGCACAGATAACGGCCTGACCTGGTCTTATCATTCGCTGGGGCTGCCAACCATAGCCAGCGGACAAATGCTTAGCAATACATTAGGATTTGTAGTTACAGACGAAAGTCCGGCGAGGGTTTACCGCTTCTACACCACGAGCAATCAACCTGAACTCCTTTTTACCGCCGATTCTTCTGAGACCATTGCCGACATAGCCTTCTCCGGTGCACTCACGGGTTACGTACTTTGCCAGAACAGCGCTGGCAGTAATCTATACTTTACGCAAGATGGCGGGCAAAGCTGGAACTATTCCGGAACCTATCCCTACATCAACAAGCTGAAGGTTTTCAGCAATCTCAACGGATTTGCCTATGGCAGTGCCGGACGCCTGCTGAAACTTCAGGATGGATTTCCTGTAGGTCTCAGCGAGCCAGGAACGCCTGTAACCCGTCGAATATCAGTGCACCCCAACCCGGGAGATGAGCTGGTGTGGCTGAATTTACAAGACCTGAGACCTGCCTTCCCCTTAAAGTTGAAACTTCTTGACGGCCAAGGCAAGGTGGTTGTAAGCAGGCAGATTAACACCCGGGAAGAACTTTCCAAACCTCTGTCAGTGTCAGGCCTTTGCAACGGGCTATACCTGGTCAGTCTGATCAGTCCGGAAGGCAATTACGAGGGCAGACTTCTCATCCTGCACAAAAAATAAAAACCTTAGTCAGGCATGACATTAAAATGCTTTAGCTTAGCCCCTGGTGCTTTTTATTACAAATGCCTGATGTTAAAGAAGTGCATATTTAAAAAACGTATTCCACTTCTTTGAAGCCCAGTACCAAGTCCTTTCCGTCGAAGTGAAGCAGAAGGCGCCCGAATTCATCAACCCCGCGGATAACCCCCGATGCGGTTTTGGCATCGACCCTGTAAAGGGAGGATGTGCCAAGGCGGTACAACCGCTCGGTATATTTCTCCCTAAAAGAGCAGGCCCGATCATAAGAGGAAAGCGAATGAAGAATGTTGCTTCCGATTTGGGTGGCAATGGCTTTAATGTTGCGATGCTTCCCGTCGAGTTGCGTCATACTGATAGCCTGGGGGAGATAATGAGGAAAAACCGGCTCATTTACATTGAGACCGATGCCAATCAGCGACAGGCGCAGTTCGTTGCCCATTATTTGATTTTCTATCAGCAGGCCGCATATCTTCTTGTCATTCACGTATATATCGTTGGGCCATTTTACAAAAGCCTTTTCCCCCGTTTGCTCTTCAATAAAATCAGCTATCACCACCGACACGACACAAGTCACTAAAAATTGCTCACGGGCCGGAAAATCCTTGTAAGAAACCAACAATGTACCCAGCAAATTTAAACTGGGAGAACTAAACCAGGAATTTTGCCCATAGCCCCGGCCTGCTGTCTGATATTCAGCAAGAAAAAAATCTCCGTATGCCGTCTGGTCTTCTGCAAGCCATTCGGCAGCCATCTGATTGGTTGAAGCGACTTGCTCGAAGAGAATGAGATTGGGTAGTGTTGTTTCCATAGCTATTGGTGGAAGGTGCAAAAATAGGTATTAGCGGAAAAAGCTATAATTTTGCAGATTTAATATATAATCATACTGAATGGCAAAACGTAAACGCACGACCGATGACCAAACCCTGTTGATGGCCATAGTGGAGGCCATGCACGACAAAAAAGCCTACGATGTGATTTCTATAGATTTTTCGGGATTAAAAAACACTGTGTGCGACTATTTTGTTATATGCCATGGGACCAACAAGCCCCAGGTGCAGGCTATATCAGAATCGGTATATGGTAAACTCAGGAAGGAGTATAGTGTGCATCCCTCGGCCATCGAAGGAGCCCGCAATGCAGAATGGATACTGATGGATTACGGCAGCATTGTGGTGCACATTTTTCAGGAGAATACCCGGCGGTTTTACAATCTCGAAACGCTCTGGGCAGATGCTGAGTTCACCCGCCACGAAATTTAACAATAAGAAAATCATTTCTTTCTATGGACGATAATAACAAATCAACTAACGGCAAGAAAAACAAAAAAAACGGAAACAATTCTACAACAGGCAAATTCAAATTTAATTTTTACTGGATTTACGCCATTCTTTTTGCCATTTTCCTTATCATGCAATTCTATCCCAGTTGGGAAAGCCCCAAAGATATTACCTGGGGAAAGTTAAGGCAGCTGGTAGTAGAGGGAAAAGTAGAAAAAATTGTCATTGTAAATAAAGAGAGTGCTGAGATTTATTTGAAGGATACCGTAGCGCCTGCAAAGGGAGCCAAACCCGGAAAGATTAAAACTCCTGATTTCGTGATGAATGTGGGGAGTCTGGAAGCTTTTGAAAAAAACATAAACGACGCTCAACAAAACATACCGGAAAATGCACGATTATACCCTTCATACGAGACCCGGAAGAATTGGGGCGGAGAGCTTTTAGGCTATTTACTTCCGCTTATCATCCTAATTGCCTTATGGTTTTTTTTGATGCGAATGATGAACAAAGGGTCGGGAAGCGGCCAGATTTTCAATATAGGAAAATCGCGTGCGCAATTATTCGACAAAGACACGCATGTTAACGTCACCTTCAACGATGTAGCAGGGCTTGAAGGAGCCAAACTTGAAATCATGGAGGTGGTCGATTTTTTGAAAAACCCCAAGAAATATACTGAATTGGGAGGCAAAATTCCCAAAGGAGTATTGCTGGTAGGACCTCCGGGAACGGGAAAGACCCTATTGGCCAAGGCTGTGGCCGGCGAAGCAAAAGTTCCGTTCTTTTCCCTTTCGGGAAGCGATTTTGTAGAAATGTTTGTCGGAGTTGGTGCATCGAGGGTGAGAGACCTGTTTAAACAAGCCAAAGAAAAAGCCCCTTGTATTGTCTTTATTGATGAAATAGATGCCGTTGGCCGGGCCCGCGGCCGCAATCCCATCACCGGATCCAACGATGAACGGGAAAACACTCTTAATCAGCTGCTCACCGAGATGGACGGCTTCGCTTCCAACACAGGGGTCATTATTTTGGCAGCCACTAACCGGGCCGACATTCTCGACCGTGCCCTTCTGCGTGCCGGCCGTTTCGATCGCCAGATACAGGTAGAACTACCCGATTTAACCGAAAGGGTGGACATTTTTAAAGTTCATCTCAAGCCCGTCAAAACAGACGAAAGCGTCGATCCTGAATTTCTAGCCCGCCAGACACCTGGTTTCTCAGGCGCAGATATTGCTAATGTTTGCAACGAGGCTGCACTGATAGCCGCACGAAAAAACAAAAAGAAAGTCGATCGCCAGGATTTTCTGGATGCTATCGACCGTATAGTAGGGGGTCTCGAAAAGCGTAACAAAATCATCACTCAGGAAGAAAAACGCGTAATTGCCTTCCATGAAGCAGGACATGCCGCTGTCAGCTGGTTGTTGCGCTATGCCCATCCCCTGGTCAAGGTTACCATTGTACCTCGTGGTAAAGCCTTAGGTGCAGCATGGTATTTACCCGAAGAACGCCAGATTCAGACCTTCGACCAGCTTCTCGACGAGATGAGCGCTACTCTTGGTGGCAGGGCCTCCGAACAAGTGAACTTTGGCGTTGTGAGTACCGGTGCACTCAACGACCTCGAGCGGGTTACCAAACAAGCCTACAACATGGTAGTATATTTCGGATTAAACGAAACCCTCGGAAACCTCTCCTTTTATGATAGCACCGGTCAGCAGGAATTATCCTTCCAGAAGCCATACAGCGAAGAGACAGCCCGAATAATTGATGCAGAAATCAAAAAACTCGTCGACAGGGCTTACGAGAGGGCTGTTAAGATATTACAGGAAAACAAAGAGAAAGTAGAACAACTGGCTAATCGTCTTCTCGAGAAAGAAGTCATTTTCAGAGAAGACCTGGAAGAAATTTTTGGCCCCAGGCCCTTCGAAAGCGAAGCTGATAAAGTTGCCCGGGAAACCGCCAGAGAATTAACGATAAATAAAGAGAACAAAGCCACTGATAAAGCGGAAAAAACAGCTGATGAAGACGCCGAATGGGAAGAAACCCTGAGCAGAATTCACAAAGTGGCTGATCAACAAGACACGGATATTCAACCCACATCAGAAAACGAAGAAAAAAGTTCATGAAAACAACGCCAAAGGAACAGGTGCTTAAAAGCATACGCGATGCCTTAATCGACAGGGATGAAATCACCCTCGACGATGTGGATTTCGATTCACCAATATATCCACCGTTGACCGATAGCCCCGATATCGTGTTTGCTCGCAACTTTATTGAAGCAGGTGGTAAATTCAACTACTGCACAGATGAAGATGAATTGGCGGTTTTTCTTGCCCGGCTCTTTAATGAGAACATCTATCTTCCGGTTTACACTGCAGAAGAAAAACTCAGATACCTCCTCATGCAGCAAGGGATTGACATCTTGAGGGAAGAAGCTGAGATTTTCGAAGCAGCAAGCGTAGTTTCTACTTGCGAATTCCTCGTAGCCCGCACGGGGACTATTGTTTATTCCTCTGCTCTGGGTGGTGGTCGCCGACCTGCTGTTGTTGCACCTACGCATGTGGTAGTAGCATATGCCTCACAAGTTGTCAACGAATTGAGAGATGCCTTGGCTGGTCTTCGCACAAAATATGGTGAGAACTTACCCTCGGCAATCACCTTCATTACAGGTCCGAGCCGAACTGCAGATATCGAGAAAACTCTTGTGAAAGGGGCCCATGGACCTGCTCAGGTTCTGTTGTTTTTTGTGGATGACCTTAAAAATGATTAATTTTAAACCATCATCCCTTAACAGCAAATTATGGAGCAGGAATTCACTTGTGTATATACATGCACACAGCAATACGAAGCCTTCCTTATAGAGGGTTTATTGCGAGATAACGGCATCGAAGCCACTGTAATGAACAAAAGAGATTCTTCTTACCTGATAGGATATGCCGAAGTATATGTAAAAGCTGAAGATAAAGAAAAAGCCCTGGAAATCATCAATAATCGTGAATCACTCCGAGAAGACTAACCTTGTAACCCGCAGCATAACTGGGTCCATCTTTGGGTTGCTGATCATTTTCGGTATTTTGGCCGGTAAATGGTATTTTGCTGCACTGATGCTGCTGGCAGGATTGCTTTCGCTGCATGAACTTTATCGAATTGTACTTGCTGGCAACCGTCGAATGTATTTTGCAGGGATGCTTGCAGGTATACTTATCTACTGCAGTATTACCCTCATGGCAATGGCCGACCAGGCACAACTTCTCAAAATGCTTGCCATCGCTTTGCCGGGTATACCTATTGTACTCATCACTGCCTTATATCAGCGAAATTCAAAAGCCTTTACCGATGCAGCCCTGGCCCATACCGGAGCAGTATATAGCCTATTCCCTTTGGCCCTGCTAAATATATTGAATATGCCCCATATTTTCCCTACCGAATATCCGCAAAAAATATTGTTGGGATTTTTCCTGCTGGTATGGACGAATGATACAATGGCGTATATAACAGGGATAAGCATTGGGAAACACAAACTTTTCGAAAGGCACTCTCCCCGAAAGACATGGGAAGGAACCCTGGGAGGCATATTGTTTACACTACTTGCCGCATGGCTTCTATGGCGATTCTTCGGACAACTCACTCTTATTCAATGGATGGTAACAGGTCTTCTAACGGCTATCACCGGACTTTTTGGTGACCTGGCTGAAAGCATGATCAAAAGAGAGGCAAATATTAAAGATAGCGGAAACCTGCTTCCCGGACATGGAGGCGTCTTAGACCGCTTCGACGCTACCCTCCTCGCAGCTCCTGTGGTTGTAGCTTATCTGATTTTATCCTCGTAAATTTGCAATTCCTTAAAACCCCAGTCAAAAGATCGAGTAATCCAAATGCCGCGTTTGCACAAAGAAGGCTTTAAAATAGTACCAATCATTGGATTAGCCCTTTTAGGCTTAGCCCTGGGCCTTACCTATTTTCTACCGCAATTTACCCTCAAAAACTACCTTATTTGGGGCTTGTTTATTGTCATGATTACCCTGGTTACGAGGTTTTTCAGAGTTCCTCTGCGTCACAGCCCCCAAAACAACCACCAGGTTTTTAGCTCGGCCGATGGTGAGGTGGTAGTCATTGAGGAGACAACCGAGAAAGAGTATTTCAAAGATACCCGGATACAGGTTTCAGTTTTCATGTCAATATATAATGTTCACATCAATTGGGCGCCTGTAACCGGTGAAGTAATATACCAGAAATACGATCCCGGTAAATTTCTGCCTGCCTGGATGCCCAAATCATCAGAGCTTAACGAAAGAAATACTTTTGTTATTCGTACCGATGAAGGCCACGAGGTTTTGGTTCGCCAGATTGCGGGTACGGTTGCCCGCCGCATAGCCTGGTACAAAAAACCCGGAGAAAGGGTGCAGCCTGGCGATCAATTAGGATTCATCCGTTTTGGCAGCAGAGTAGATATTTTCATGCCGGTCGGAACCTCTATTAAAGTTAAATTGGGTGAAAAAGTTAAAGGCAGTGAAACCCTGCTGGCAGAATTACCTTAATAAGCATCATCATGACTCCGGAACAAACCCTTGCTGCTGAAAATTTAAGAATTGCAGTTTTTCCCGGCTCATTCGATCCCATTACCGCAGGGCATTATGGATTGGTAATCAGGGCTCTTAATTTCTTCGACCATATCATTATTGCCATCGGCCACAATACAGAAAAAAAGGCTTTCTTCACTGCCGAGAAACGTCTGCAAATGATTCAAGACTTATTCGAAGATCAGCCAAGGGTGAAAGCAGAAATATATTCAGGCCTGACTGTCGACTTTTGCCGGACTCAAAATGCCAAATATATTCTTCGCGGACTCCGTACTTCGGCTGATTTCGAGTTCGAAAGGGTTATTGCTCAGGTCAATCGCAAGCTGCATCCCGACATAGAAACCATTTTCCTGCTAACAGCACCTGAACACAGCTTCATCTCCAGCTCGATTGTTCGTGAAGTTCTTGCCAATGGCGGCGACCCGACGCCCTTTCTCCCCCACAGACTTGATATTTTTAAGTATTTAAAAAACACTGAAAAATAATTCGTCGTACAACATATTAAACACTTACGTAGGAAATTTGAACCCTGTTTCTTTTCTCTCATGAAAAATAAAGACATGAGGAATCTTTTCAACATAATCTTCATCTTTTTTTTACCTGTCCTTACCCATGCATTGCCAGTCAGCCTGAAAGGATATTTTCCCAAAGCATTAGGCGAAACAGTTTATATCATTGGATTTAAAGATTTTATTAGCCAAACCGAGGAAATTCTGGCATCCACAACGATCGATGCAAATGGATATTTTCACCTATCAATAAAACTGGATCATCCCTCTCCCCTCATGCTCGAGATTGCCTTTTACAGGCTGAGCTTTTATGCTTTGCCTGGTAGTAACTGGCAGTTTAATTCCGAGCAATTTCAGGTGACAGAAAACGGGAACCCCCTTTTGCCTCAATCCACTCTGCCATGCTATATCCATGGCCCCCTGACTGATTCGCTGCTGCGAAACATGAATGCCCAAATTGCTGACTTTCTCGACTCGGCTGCTTACGAAATTTACCTGAAACAGAATACAACAATACTCGATACATTTACTAATAAAACACTTACAATCAACCTATTTGATAAAAAATTTCAGGAGGCTGCGTCCTACCAATTAGCCACTTTGTATCCTGGGGCCCGACTTCCACTGGGTTTTAATGCTTTCCATGAATTACAACCTAAGTACCAATCATGGCATTTCTGCAACTGGCTCGAGGATTACCTGGCGAAAGCGCTCACCCGTGAAAATCCACTTTCTGCCAATTCAGGTTTGACGCGCGACCTTATACTGGCTATTAACCAGAAAGAAGATTTGCAAACAGTAAGGAAGCTTCTCTCACAACATTTTCAGATTACAGATTCACTGATGGAGGATGTAGTCACGCTGGCGGCCTTAAAAGTCTTTTATCGAACACCAATCTATCAAAATAAATCCATTATAAATCTTATCCGTCAGGTGAAAGAAACAACCTCTAACAACGATATTGCCTTCATCGCCAAAAACCTTGTGCAGCGATTTACAGCCTTCTTACCAGGGAATCAGGTACCACCCTATGAACTTATAACACAAACAGGAGATACTCTCAATCCTGCCAAAACAAGGGGTAAGTATTCTTATTTTGTCTTTGCCCGAAAGTATTGCAGTAGTTGCCTCAATAGCCTCGAATTACTCAGGCCTCTTTATGAGAGATACAAAGATAAACTACAGATTATTTGCATTTTTACTTCTCACGATACCCTGACTGAATCCGGATTCGCCAAAAAAATGAATTACCCCTGGCCAGTAGTTATTGCTGGAAAAAACTATGATTTTCTGAGAACTTTTCAGGCATTTTCACTTCCTCTTGAGATATTAGTAAACGAAAACGGGAATATAGTGGCCTGGCCTGCATACCGGGCAGGTGAGGGATTGGAGGCGGTACTGGAAAAATTGCTATCGAAACAACCTAATCCCCCAAAGGCTCCTCTGCAGCGAAAATGGTGAAGTGAACTTTGCCATATGTTTTATGTGTCAGAAAGCGGGGATGAGCTGAAAAGTCATATTCACCCGGATGTTCCAGTATAAACCACCCTCCCGGATGGAGCAATTCACGGGAAAAGACCAAATCGGGTAAAGTCGGTAAAAGTTCCAGGTCGAAAGGAGGATCGGCAAAAATGATATCGTAGCGTAGCCTGAGTGAGTGCAGATAATGAAACACATCGTGCCGGAATACCGAAAGATTGGAAAAGCCCAGGTCGCGAGCAGCTTTCTGAATCCATTCCGTACAGCGCAAATTTTGATCAATAGCAGTGACTCGTCCGGCGCCACGGCTGCAAAACTCTAAAGAAATACTCCCTGTTCCGGCAAAAAGGTCAAGAATATTCAGACCATCCATTTCCCACGTGTGTTCAATTACATTAAAAATGCCCTCCTTGGCCATATCAGTCGTAGGACGTACCGGGAGATTTGTCGGAGGCCTAAGTATCTTTCCTTTATGACTACCTCTTATAATTCGCACAATTGGCTGTAAATAAGTGAATAAAAGAAATGACCAGGAATATCATTAAATTCGTATGTCCAGGTAAGATTGTCGGGGCGGGCCGGAAAACTCACATGGCGTATGTATCGTGTAAGGATGGTATGCAAAGGAGAACCTTCTTCCACATCACCGGTTAGCCATACCGGGATAATTTCGGGATTAAGATTAAGTTGCTCCAGGGCAAAGAGCACATAATAGACAAAATCCTCACGCGTCTGGTAATGGAAGGTATTGTAAAACACCAGGCTGTTACGGGCAAAATAGGCTATTTCAAACCACTCGGTGCCAGGTTGAATGATGATGGCTTCGCTAAGGCGATGGAGACGACAAAACAGTATGCCTGACTGAATAAAAGCAGAAGCCGCATGCCGAATTTTGGCATCCGGAATCAATAAAGGAATCTGACGGCTCCACTCCTCGTGAAATGCATAAATATTCCATGCTTCAATATCGGCCAGATAATCGGCTGTAACCATAAAACCGGCAGGCCTGGGTACATTAAATTCGAGGTAAAGCTCTTTAAGGTTGGAATCGAAGAGGGGTGCAGGTATAAGGGTTACCAGCCGGTTCGAAACCAGAACACGGGGATTACTGAAGGGTTTACCTAACCATGGATGGTTCATAACAAAAGCGGCAAAAGCTTTGAGTAAATTACCCGCCTTAATGCCTGCATGGGCCATCATCCGACTTTCAATATTGTAATCGGCAAGACCTACCAGCTTTCCATCAGCCTTTTGAGAAAGCAAATAAGAAAAACCATCCTCCCGAAGGAGAATGGTGATATTGTATTCTAGTGTACGGAAAGCGTCGAAACTTTTATCGGTAAATCCTTGGTTCAAAACAAACCTTCCGCTCACAATCCAGTATTTTATACGGGAAAGTTTATTCCCAGTTACCGTCGGTGGATACTTCAGTCATCGAGCCCACTTTAAGGCCGGGGAATTTATTAAGATTGTTGAGTGTGGCGTCGAGGTTGCGAATAAGCTGTTCATCCAATCCTTTGAGGACATCTACATTCAATGCAGATGCTTGAAAAACAGGAACCTTTAAACCACCTTTATCGATAAAACCGGCTTCAAGTTTAATGGGAACCTGAGGATTAAAAGGATTCACCTTGAGTTCATTAATCTTGAAATCCGGACGTTTACCAAACAAGGAATCGTACACCTTGGTGTAACCGACAACTTCAGAGATGGTTCGCGTAAAAGTGGTATCATTTGGATCCGGTATCATTTTAACTACTGGAATACTATCGCTGAAAGCAAATGAAATCAAAGTATCGAAGCTACCCGTATATTTATTGTTGGCGGCTTTATAAAATTTCTCAATTTCCCTGATATCCTTCAGCTTTTGGATAATAATGCCATACCGGTAACTTTTTTGTTTTTCAAAACGAACCGGCTCCATGATGCTCTCATAAATAAAATAAGCCAACACCACAATGGCTATTCCGAGTACGATTCTGATGACGTTCTTCATGATGCTTGGGTTTAAGTGGTGCAAAAATAGGGTTTTTCCGTTTATTTTCTTAAAATCGGGGACTTTTCGTTCAAAATTTTATATAGGATCAGAAATCATAGGAGGCTACAGCTTGCAATCGCAGATTGCCAACAGAATGGGTGTTTTTCACTTCATACATTTCATCAGGTTCACCGTAAACTGCCTGGGTATATTCGGCTTCCAGGTATAAGGTAAGAGGGCCACTGTTAAAACTTACCCGAGGGGCTGCCCTCCAGGCCATTGCAATATTCTCTCCCCTTCCCCAAAAAATGGGTTGAGCCGGCCGATGGGTACCCAGGTTTTTGAGCCATCCCCCATAAAATCCGACTTCATACCTGCCTAATCGATAGGTCGCATCAATCCAGGAAAATAAATGATTGAGGTTGATATATTTATAAACCCCGCCGGATTCAATGGTTTCTACCGCATATCCTCCTGCCATCAGGTGGTCGGAGAGATTCTGCCCATATACGCCCTGATACTTAAACCTAAATTTTTTCGCTGTTACCTGGCCAAATGCTGTAAATGAAACTGAATTAACCTTCTCATTTGTAAAGGTCAGTGAATCGGTGACCAGACGAGGGGCTAACGATTTGTAGTCGATGCCTGCTCCCATGAGCAGGTTTTCTGTTGTATAATGCACCTGCAGATGAAAATTAGGCAAAGGCGAAAACCTCAAATAGTCGGGTTGTATTCCGCCCGGCCCTGATGAAGCATAGTCGCGCTGAGCCAATACTATTCCTGCAACCTTAAATTTCCCCCTTCCCCACTCCAACCTAAACTGAGGATTACGGGCAAAGGAATGAAAAGGAGCACCTGTATTCAATCCCAAGGGCCTTGGCAAAGCTTCCGGAACGTCGAGGGGCGTCCAGTATTGACCGGCAAGTACACGAAGGGTTGACCATTTTATAACAAAATAGGCATGCCTTAATCGAAAGGAATTATTCTCGTAATTGGATGGGCCTGTAAAGTCGCCTTCAACATAGGCATATCCATTTCCACCTAAAATCTGACTTGGCTTTGTACGAGCAAATAAACGTGTAGTCATCGCCCACATATTGAATCCCGGCCTTGCATTCAAATCGCGGCCATCGTTGCCGGTCTTTACCGGTTTGGGCCAAAAAATAAAAAATCCCTCCCGGCTTTCTACATTCAGACGAGAATCGTAGGCTGCATCAGCCCGTACAAACCCACCCCATTCCAACGAAAACGCCTGACTATTGTTCTGCCCCATAAGGCAGTATTGCAAAATCATTAAGCCGACGAATAATAGTCCTTTTTTTTGTGTAAACTTAAAACGCATCTTATGTTATTCGATTAATATTTAATGAGTTGATTATTGAAGTCCTGTTATTGTAATGGAAAGACTTACTCCAGGTAAGCAGGCATGAAATCAAGCACTGCAACTTTTCCGGTGACATAGTCAGGCTTGAGACAAAATGTATTTTTTCCATTGGTTAATGTGATATAAGCAGCCCTAAAGATATAATTGTATTGAGCCGCCTGTTCAAAAGTTTTTTCATTCAAAAACACCTCTTCGGCTTTACATTCCACAATCATCCAGGGAGCAGAGTTTCCATCAAAAACCACAATATCGCATCGTCTTTTCTGCCGGTTGATTTCCAGTGAAATTTCTATTCCAATGCGGCCCATGGGATAATTCATCTGTTCGACAAGAAATCGGGCAAAGTGCTGACGTACCCATTCTTCTGGCGTAAGGGTGACCCATTTCTTGCGGAAAGGATCGAAAATTTCTTGCTTATCTCCGTTTTGCCGTGTTGTTAAATTCATTTTTGTTTCAGGTTTCAAGTTTCAGGTTCCTAGTTCCAGGTTCCAAGTTCCGGGTTCCTGGTTCCGGGTTCCGGGTTCCGGGTTCCGGGTTCCGGGTTCCTAGTTCTGGGTTCCGGGTTCATGGTTTGGGGTTTGGGGTTATCGTTTTTTGAATGAATGGGGATGGTTTATAATACATTAAAGTAAATGCAGAAATTTACCAGTTTCAATTGTCAGATTGC
>DDBO01000167.1 GCA_002332755.1 Bacteroidales bacterium UBA2030
GACTTTTTACCAAATTTCTTAAACAGATATTAGCGGAATATAATTATAAGCCTGGAGATATCAATTATATTTTTTGTAATGATGAATATCTTTTATCTATAAACAAGCAATATTTGAATCACGATTATTATACCGATACTATTTCCTTTTCTTACAATTCTGAAAATAAAATTAACGGTGATATATTTATTAGCATCGATCGGGTTAAGGAAAACAGTGTTTTTTTTAAAACCAGTTTTGAAGATGAATTATATAGAGTGATGATCCACGGTTTTTTGCATTTGCTTGGTTATGAAGACAAAAGCACTGACGAAGATACTAATGAAATGATTATTTTACAGGAAAAATTATTAATGCGTTTTTATTCTTCTCGTGTTTCACGTGAAACGCTTGAATCTTAAAGGTTAGGTTTGTTTTGTGTTTCACGTGAAACGTGGTAGATAATCTTATATTGGGTTTTTTATGATTTTTGGATATTATGATGTTGTTGTTGTTGGGGCTGGGCATGCGGGTTGCGAGGCGGCTGCCGCGGCTGCGCGCATGGGATCGAATACCCTGTTAATAACTATGAATATGACTACTATTGCTCAGATGTCGTGTAATCCCTCAATTGGAGGAGTCGGCAAGGGGCAATTGGTTAGAGAAATTGATGCACTTGGGGGATTTACTGGCCTTGTTTCGGATCGAAGCATGATTCAGTTTCGTATGCTTAATCGCAGCAAGGGGCCAGCCATGTGGAGTCCAAGAGCGCAAAATGATCGTTTGCAGTTCCATGTTGAGTGGCGACGGGTCTTGGAATCTATTCCTCAATTACATTTTCTTCAAGATAGTGTCCAAGATATTATTGTTAATAGGGGATGTGTTGAAGGTGTTAAAACCGGTCTGGGATACACTATTTTTGCAAAGACAGTAGTAATAACATCTGGTACATTTTTAAATGGTAAAATACATATTGGAGATAAAAATTTTGGAGGCGGGAGAATGGGGGAGGCTCCAGCCACCGGTCTAACACAGCGAATAAACAGTTTGGGTATAAAATCGGGAAGGCTAAAAACTGGCACTCCCGTGCGTGTCGACGGACGTTCGGTGGATTTTAGTAAATTAGCAGAACAACCCGGGGACGAGGAGCGGGGACAGATGTCGTTTAGGGAAGATTTTAACTGGGCTGAATTTAAGCAATTGCCTTGTTATATTGTTTACACAAATAAAAAGGTTCATGATATATTGCGTTTGGGTTTTGATAGAAGTCCATTATTTACGGGAAAAATTGAGGGTGTGGGGCCCAGATATTGTCCTTCAATAGAAGACAAAATTCAGCGGTTCCATACAAAAGAGGCACATCAATTGTTTTTAGAGCCTGAAGGTCGCCATACAATTGAATATTATCTTGCAGGCTTCTCTTCTTCGCTTCCGGATGAGATTCAAATAGAGGCTTTACGCAACTTACCTGGTTTTGAAAATGCCAGAATTTTTAGGCCTGGTTATGCAATAGAATATGATTTCTTTTATCCCACCCAGCTAACAGAGACACTTGAGTCTAAAATTATACAGAATCTGTTTTTTGCAGGTCAGGTTAATGGAACTACTGGTTATGAAGAAGCGGCCGCACAAGGTCTATACGCCGGTATAAATGCCCATATGAAAGCCCATGGTTTGGCCAAATTTGTTTTGAGCCGAAGTGAAGCTTATATTGGCGTTTTGATCGATGATTTGATATCGAAAGAACTCGAAGAACCCTATAGACTATTTACCTCACGCGCAGAATTCAGAACCTTGCTAAGGCAAGATAATGCTGACTTTAGGTTAACACCCCTTGGGTATGCCATCGGATTGACTGACCGTTTTCAATATGATAGGCTAAAGAAAAAATATAAAAACATCCAACAAATCCTGAATTTTATTGGAGCGCACAAAGTCATTGGGTACAATTATGATTCTTCCGAATGGATGTTACCCCAGAATAATGCAATAGTGAATTTGATATCTCGTCCTGGCATCAAAATGGCTCAGGTTTTAACTGAGTTTCCGGCTTTAAGTTCTTTCGTTGAAGATATTGGTGCTACTCAGGATGAATTACAGCAGGTTGAAATTCTTATCAAGTATGCTGAATATATCCTCAAAGAGATTGAAATCGCAAAAAGAATTAAAAAGTTTGATAATTTGTATTTATCTCCTGATATCGATTATTCTGCTTTTACGTCATTGACTATCGAAGCCCGGGAGAAATTAACTAAATATAAACCCACAACATTAGGTCAGGCGTCTCGAATTAGTGGTATTTCGCCCTCTGACTTGAGTTTTTTATTGATTTATTTAAATAAAGAGAAAGAATAAACAATATGAATTGTCCTATTTGTGAATCATCAAAAGTCTACCAAGTAAAACAGGTGAAAGATTTCTTTCTTTCGGGAGAAGAATTTAAAGTAATGGAATGTGAAAATTGTGCAATAGGTTTTACCAACCCCTTTCCTGCGATTGATAATCTTGCCCGATACTATAAATCACCGGAGTATTTTTCGCATGCAAACAAAAATTCGAATTTTTTATTTCGTATTTACAACTTCATACGAGGTTTTAATTCTAGATGGAAGGCCAGGCAAGTGGAGCACCATGTTTCGAAAGTTGGAACAATTTTAGATATAGGATGTGGATCAGGAGCATTTTTGTTTGAAATGAAAAAAAGAGGTTGGAATTGTCAGGGTGTTGAGCTTGATAGTGAATCGAGAGAATTTGTTAATAACACCCTGGGAGTGAATGTTGTTAGAGATATTTCAGAAATCGATAAAGCTGTAAGATATGATGTGATTACCCTGTGGCATGTTTTAGAACATTTTTATAATCCCAAAGAGCTTATTAATGAATTAAAAAATTATTTAAAGGATAATGGTTTGCTTATTGTGGCTGTTCCCAATCGCGATAGCCTCGATGCTCATTATTTTGGGGCTTATTGGGCAGCTTATGATGTTCCCCGACATCTTTTTCATTTTAACTTTAATAGTCTCCGTTCTTTGCTTAAAGATGCTGGTTTTGTAATAATAGGAGCAAAACCATTAGCCATAGATGTTTTTTACGTATCTTATCTGTCTTATCGTTATCTAAAAAAGTGGTTGGCGTTAGTGCATGGTGCACTCAAAGGCCTCTTTTTCTTGTTGTGGTCACATAAATTATCGGATTACTCA
>DDBO01000051.1 GCA_002332755.1 Bacteroidales bacterium UBA2030
CTCAACACCTCTTATGCAGTTACTGATGAAATTATTATTTCACCGTCGGCATTTATCTTCAATAATTTAACACTGAACGATTCATTAGGAAATAAGGCCATTTGCTCCGGACGAATTAATCATACCTGGCTCCACGATTTTATTTTTGATATAAAAATCAGACCCGACAAATTTCTTCTTTTCAACAGTGACCCATTACAAAATCCTCTTCTCAGCGGCACTGGATATATCACTGGAGTGGCAAGCATCGGCGGACCCTTAAGTAACCTAAACGTGAATATTGCAGCCACTATCGACAGGGGTACTGAAGTTTACATCCCTCTTTCTTCTTCGGTTGATTTACAGCAGGCAGATTTTATCAGCTTCCGGCAGCCTGATTATGCTCCCGGAACCCAGTTGCCCATGAAAAATACAGTTGATTTAAAGGGGTTTTCTCTTGCAGCAGACCTCACGCTGACCCCCCAGGCCCGGATTCGGATAAGCCTGCCCCAAAATGCAGGAACCATCGAAAGCCAGGGCGACGGTAACATCAGCCTGGGGGTTAGTAACCGGGGAGACCTTACTTTGACGGGTGATTACAACATACAATCGGGTACCTTTTTATTTAATCTTCAGAACATTCTTAGCCGGGTTCTTGAAATTGAAAAAGGCAGCCGCATTCATTTCCCGGGTAATCCCATGGATGCTGAAATTGATCTTACGGCTTCATTCACTACCCGAACCACCCTTACAGGTCTGGGACTCGACCTCGACAGCACCATCACCAGCATCAGAATGCCTGTAAAAACTATGATTCGCCTGCAAAATAAACTCCTCGACCCACGCATCAGTTTCTCCATCAAATTTCCCAAAATTGACGAAGACATCCGCCGAATGGTGTATACCCGCCTTGATACCACCAATGAAGTAATTATGACTCAACAGTTTGTTTCTTTGTTGGTGCTCAACAGTTTCAGCTTTACCATGACAAATAAATCTTTAAGCAACAGCATTGGGATTTCTTCGTTTCAAATGATTTCAAACCAAATAAGCAATCTGTTATCGCAAGTCAGCCGTGACCTGGATATTGGAATCAACTATCGGCCCGGAGACGCCATTTCGGCACAGGAATTAGAGCTGGCTTTGCGTACTCAGTTATTCGACGAAAGAGTTATCATCGACGGCAGCCTCGGCATGACGGGCGATCCCTCTCGCCAACAGACAAGTAACTTCGTGGGAGATATCAATGTAGAAGTGAAATTGACTGCCGATGGGAAAATACGGTTAAAGGCCTTCAACCGTTCTAACAACATGGAGCTTTTGACGGTATCAGCCCCTTATACACAGGGAGTGGGTATTTCTTACCGAAAAGATTTTGACTCGCTAAGCGAACTTCTCAAAAAGAAACGAAAAATCATGCAGAACAGGCAGGCATTGAAGCCTGAAGAGACAGTACTTGAATCGGTTCAAACTGATAAAATGTAAAGAATCATTTCGCGGGTAATCTCGCCCGGAGAAGTACTCTGGTTGTCTACCCCTTTGGCACGCAGATCATAGTAATTCATCCTCCGCAAAATCCGATTGCATTTTTCAGGAGGATAATTTCGTGCCGCCGCAAGATAATCTTTTAAAAAAAATCTATTGATTCCCAGAACTGCAGCAGCATGCGATTCGGTCTTCACCGGCAAAAGATGATAAAGCCATACCTTATAAAACAAGGGGAACAATGTAGCGGCTACCCTCACCGGATGATATTCACGTGCATCGGCAGCATATCGCATGGCGATTCGGGTAGCCATTGCCCGATTTTTATAAGCCAGATGCCGGAATAACTCATAAATACTGTATTCCTTGCTAATGCCAATAAACTCCTCAATGTGTTCGGGGCGAATGGTAGTTCCTTCCTTTAAATTCAAAAACAACTTGGAGCATTCATTTACAATAACTTCTATTTCGGTTCCCGTGTACTCAGCCAACATCTGCAGTGCTTCTTCTTCAATATTATACCTATGCGCAGCAAGATAATTCTTTATCCATGCCGGTATCTCACTTTCGTAAAGCTTCTTAAACTCCGCTTCTACAATTTGTTTTCTGGCTTCGGAGCTCAGTTTTTTCAGGTGTTTATTTTTCTCTGATTTGCTAGCAAGGACAAGAATAGTAGAAGGAGTGGGTTTTTCAAGGTATTTTTGCAGGCTGTCTTCCTCATCCGTCCGTAAATGTTGTGCCTCACGCACAATCACAATATTGTGAGTTGCCCCCACCGGATAACGCCGGGCCGCATCTACCACTTTTCCAACATTGGCATCGAGACCATAAAAAACCGTAAGGTTAAAATCTTTCTCAAAATCCTGTAAAACCTGATGCTGTATATAATCTGTGATAGCATCGATAAAATATGATTCTGAGCCGTACAGATAATATACCGGTTTGAATATCCTTTTTTTCAGGTCATTTATAATATCGAGATAAAGACTAGCCATAGCAATATATCAGGTATTAATCCTGGTCGAAAATCAGGTGTTTAACGGTCAAGCCATTGTTAATGAGTTGGCGCAGCGAATCGATGCCAATGCGTACATGCAATTCCGTAAATTGCCGCGAAACTTCCCGGTCTTTTTCTTCAGTTTTCACACCATCGGGTATCATGGGTTGGTCGGAAACCAGCAAAAGAGCACCTGTAGGTATATGGTTGGCAAAACCGGTAACGAAAAGGGTAGCCGTTTCCATGTCGATAGCCATGCAGCGGGTTTTGCGTAAAAACTCTTTGAATTCCTCATCATATTCCCAAACGCGACGGTTGGTAGTATAAACAGTTCCTGTCCAATAATCGCGACCGTAATCGCGTATGGTAGTCGAAATGGCTTTTTGCAGGGCAAATGCAGGCAATGCAGGGACTATTTCAGGCATGTAGTCGTTGGAAGTACCTTCGCCTCTGATGGCTGCAATGGGTAAAATAAGGTCACCCAGTTTATTTTTCTTTTTCAGGCCTCCACATTTACCTAAAAAAAGTACAGCCTTAGGTGTAACCGCACTTAATAAATCCATGATGGTGGCAGCATTAGCACTTCCCATGCCAAAATTGATCATGGTAATATCTCCGGCTGTAGCTGCAGGCATGGTTCTCTCCTGACCCATGACCTCTACACCCATTATCCGCGTGAATAGATTTAAGTAATCTTTGAAATTCGTAAGCAAAATGTATTTTCCAAATTGGTCCAGCGACATACCCGTATAGCGAGGCAACCAATTGCTTACTATTTCCTGTTTAGTTCTCATTTTTCCTCCTGTTTTCCTTTTATTGGGAGATGCTTAGGTTTTTTTGAAGCACCCCTGCCCTTTGCTTATTTGCAAAAGTAATTTTTTTAGTTGAAGAGGCCCCGCAAATCATAACAGACTAATAATCAATACGATTTCATACGATTAAGGTTGATAATGGAGAAAAACATCACCGAAGCGCTCACCCACTGGATTGTTGTAAGTACAGCTCCATTGAACAGGTAATCGAAAAGAATGGCAGAAAGCGGGAAAAAAAGCTCGCAAATCGTAGATACAGAAGCTTTTACTCTTTTAAGCCCGAAATAGTATAGGAAAATGGCTCCAGAGCCTGTGGTCAAGCTAATCACCAGAAAAATGAACCAATTAAAGGGTGTGGCTTCAAAAAACTGGCCCATTTTACCCGACAACAAAACTACAGGCAGCATAATAAAAGTAGTTAATCCGTATCGCAGATAAGTGGCCAGGGGAAAACTGAGCGCACCCAGTGCCTTTTTACTAAATACCGTACTACTTCCAAAAGCGAATGCAGCAAGCAAGGAGTATAGGGAAGCAAGGACATAATTTTTACCACCTTCTACATGGGGCAGGTTCCAGCCAAAAGTTAAAAAATATCCGGCCATAATGGCGATGAAAGCCCAGAAGTAAAATACGGGTTTAAGCTTTTCTCTTAAAATGAGGGTAGCAAGGGCAATGGCAAAAACAGGCTGTAATTTCTGCAATAAAACTACAATGGTAAGCTTCTGAAAATTCACCAGAAACAGAGCTTTAACAATAGCCATAGTGCCAATAGCTCCGCCAGCTAGGGCTACCAGGAATAGAGATACCCACTCCGACCGCCGCAATACCTTGAAATTCCGGTATTTATAGGGCAAAAAAAGAGTCATTAGCAGAAAAGGGATCAGGTGGAGTACCATCACCACAAAACCTACATCAAGATTGTACAACCGAGGGGTTAATACAATGCCATCGAGCCCCCATAAAACCGCGGCAAAGCTAATGGCAATAGCTCCCCAAACCCCCTGTCGTATCGTATTTTCATTAGATTTTTCCATATTGGGCGCAAATTTACGGGTTTCCTTAGTATCTTTGAAATAACGGAAAGGAGGCAATTATGAACACCTTAAAACCAGCGCTATTTTACGAAAATCTCGAAGACACGACGATTCGTTGTTTGTTGTGCCCCCACTTGTGCCAACTTAAAAATGGTCAAACAGGTATTTGCCAGGCAAGAATTAATCACGACGGAATCATGTATTCCCTCAACTACGGAATAATAACCAGCGAAGCACTTGACCCGGTGGAAAAAAAGCCCCTTTATCACTTTCATCCTGGTCGCAAGATTTTCAGCATAGGCTCTTTTGGTTGCAACCTGTCGTGTATTTTTTGCCAAAATCATACGATTTCAAGGGAGGGGGCCAAAACCTTTAACAAAATAAATGCCCAGATGCCCTGCGAAATAGTTCATAAAGCTTCGCGTATTGAAGATAACATAGGCATTGCTTATACATACAACGAACCCGTTATTTCTGTAGAATTTATTCTCGAGACAGCCCATCTGGCAAAACGCTTAGGTCTTCACAATGTAATGGTAACCAATGGTTTTATAAACCCTACACCTTTGCTGCGACTCTTACCCCTCATCGATGCCTGGAACGTTGACCTTAAAGCATTTAGCGAAAAGTTTTATAAGAAACTAACCGGAGGAAGCCTTCAACCCATACTCAATGTCTTGAAAAACATTCGTAAGAGTGGCAACCATTTGGAAATTACCCACCTGGTTGTAACCGGCGAAAATGACAACGAAGAAGAATTCAGGGCCATGGTACACTGGTTACATGAAGAACTTGGACCCGATACCATCCTTCATATTTCACGTTATCACCCTCACTACAAGCACCATGCCCCACCTACGCCCCCTGAAACACTTTTGAAGTTTTACAAAATAGCCAAAGAAAAACTCTTTTGGGTGTATCTGGGGAACATACAATTAAGTGTGGGTAACGAATCGCACTGCCCCAAATGCGGTGCTTTACTGGTGCGACGCAGTGGATATTTCACAGAAATTTATGAACTCGGTGAAGAAGGAGATTGCAAAATTTGTGGTGAGCACCTGCCGTTTATCAGGTAAACTCCACTTCGAAAACCTTCTTCCCAGTAATCCTGATTAACTTCGCACCATAAACCTTCTGCTCATGAAAAAGCTCCTTCTGCCGGTGCTGCTTTTGATTTCTGTGCTTCTCAAAGCCCAGCCCGATGATTATTATTCTGTCACTTCTCTTCGTACAGAAAACAGAATTTACATCCCCAATCTTAAGACCCCCCTGCTTTATCCCGTTGACGATCCCCTTGGGCTGCCCATGATCCCTTTAGCGGGTGACAAGCAACTCCTGTTGCAGTTCGACGACCTGGATGGCACTTATAAACCCTGGCAATACACATTTATTCATTGCGATGCCCTTTGGAATCCCTCTCCCCTGCGTCCCAATGAGTATCTCGAAGGTTTTACAACAGACGAAATTCGCGATTATGCATTTTCATTCAATACCACCCTTTCCTACACTCATTATTCTTTGATTATCCCCAACGATTACATTCGTTTTACCCGTTCTGGTAATTATTTACTTGTGGTTTATGAAGAAACCCCTGAAAAACCCGCATTAACTCTTCGTTTTATGCTTTATGAAGAAAGGGTAAAAATTGGTGATTTACGCATAGGACGGGCAACGATGCCGGCTTATATGAACAACTTCCAGGAGGTTGATTTTTCTGTTTACCCTGGGAATTACCGCATAGTAGCGCCCGAACGCGACCTTAAGGTAGTAATCATGCAAAATGGCCGCTGGGATAACCCCTTGCTGTTGCGCAAACCCCGCAATATAGGAGCGGATGCTTTGAGCTACGATTTTGAAGAAGAAAATCTTTTTCCGGCAGGCAACCAAAACCGACAATTCGACATCAAAAGTTTGCGGTATAGAACCGAGCGTGTGGCCGATATTCGTTACCTGAGCGATGGTTACCATGTTTATCTTCAGCCTGATCTTCCACGGGTATTCAGACCCTTTGTTAGCGAGCCTGATATAAACGGAAGAATGTACATTCATACCGAAGATATGACTAAAGGCGAGACAGAAGCCGATTATGCCTGGGTGCATTTCAGGGTACCCTTCGACTATCCCCTGGCCAGCGGGAGCCTGTTCATTCTGGGAGCATTATCCGGTAACACACTTAACCCTACAACCCGAATGGCCTACAATTACGAAGAAAAATGTTACGAAGCCACTTTGCTGCTTAAACAGGGTTTTTACAATTATCTGTATGTATTTGCAGGTAGTGGAGGCGATAAAGGCGATCCATCGGTAATTGAAGGGAATAAGTGGGAAACCCCGAACGAATATCTGCTCCTGGTATATCATCGTGAACCTGGTGATATTACTGATAAACTGATAGGTTGGACGCTATGGGGAAGGGAAGCCTCATTACGCAAACCCTGATTTTCAAAAAACAGGTATTTTTGCCATAAATACAGGGGCCATGAAAAAACAAAAAAAAGATATTATTATCCTGGGAGCAGGCAATGTAGCACATGCACTGGGTAAAGAGCTCAATGCCAAAGGATACTTAATCCGGGGTGTTTATAGCCGCACCACCAAATCGGCCAGAGCCTTGGCTAAATATTTCTCGTGCGATGTTTATGCCGATCCGTCGCTCATTCCTGCCGACGCTAATTATTACCTGATTAGTGTGACCGATGAAGCCCTTCCTGAAGTTGCCTCACGTATGCCTCTTACTGACGGCACTGTAATGCATACAGCCGGCTCGGTACCCTTGGATGTACTTGCCCGCTTTAAGCGTTATGGAGTATTGTACCCCTTACAAACGCTCTCCAAAAATAAAGAAACCGATTTCTCGATTATGCCCCTCTGTATTGAAGCCTCCGACAAAACAACCCTAAAGGAAATCAAAAAGATTGCCCTCGAAATGTCGGAAACCGTTGTAGAGGTCACAACGCAGCAAAGAAAGGTACTTCATGTGGCAGCTGTTTTTGCATGCAATTTCAGCAATTATATGTATATAGCCGCCCATGATATATTGAAGCAGGCAGGCATGGACTTTAAGATATTATTGCCGCTTATTATTGAAACAGTAGAAAAACTTATGCTCATGGAACCACGTCAGGCCCAAACCGGTCCTGCCATCAGAGGAGACAAATCCATCATGCAAGAGCATATTCATTTGCTTAAAGAAATGCCCCATTATCAGAAAATATACAAATCCCTGTCTTCGGCCATTGCAGAAATCTTAGCCCCCAAAAAAGACTAAAATCATGGTAGTGAATTATAAAGAGCTACTTCACGATATCAACACTTTTATCTTCGACTACGATGGAGTTCTTACCACAGGTGAGGTTTATATCCTTCCCAACGGCGAAGCATTAAGGGGAGGTTATGTGAAAGATGGCTATGCACTTCAACATGCTTTAAAAAATGGTTATCGCATCGCCATCATTAGCGGTGGCAAAAGTGAGTCTATGATTCATCGATTGAATATGCTGAAAATCAAAGACTATTTTCTCGGTGTTTCCGACAAACTTGCAACTTTTAAAGAGTATATAAGCAGAGAAAGCATCAACCCTAAAAATGTTTTGTACATGGGCGACGATATACCCGACTACGAAGTTATGAAAGAAGTAGGTCTGCCTTGCTGTCCTGCCGATGCAGCAGAAGAAATCAAAGCCATCTCGCTTTATATATCTCATCGCGAAGGAGGCAAAGGATGCGTACGCGACATTATTGAACAAGTGATGCGCCTCCACGGTAAATGGATGAATGGCAATGCTTTCTATTGGTAGTCCTATGTTTAAAATTAAATTCAGGAATCTTTGGATCAAAACGTCTCGCAACCTGCCGGCCTATTTCAGGTTATTGCGATGGAAAAATTTGCTCATGCTGGGATTCTCGCTGGCAGTTGTTCGATATGGCATTGTGCTCCGTCTGGTTGATGAATCAGAAGCCATGCAGCAAAATTCACATACGGTATTTCTTTTGCTAAGCATTGCAACGCTTTTAATAGCTGCAGCCGGCTACATTATCAACGATTATTACGATTTAAAAATCGACCTGCTCAACAAGCCCTCACAAATGGTTTTAGGGCGAATAATGAGTACTACCCGTGGCATCGTGCTCTATGCATTTCTCAACCTGGCTGGCCTGGTAGCTGGCGCCCTGGCTTCCGTGAAAACAGGACATGCCTTCCTGTTCCTGCTTTTTATTCTTACTTCCTCATTACTTTGGTATTACTCGGTTTACCTGAAGCGGACACTCCTTTTGGGAAACATCACGGTGGGCCTGCTTACAGCCCTGTCGCTTTTATTGCCTTTGATTTTTGAATTCTATCTTTTGCTCGATAACCCCGACGAATGGATAAAAAATATGCGTCCTTTCAGGCAGGCTGTTCGATTTACCGGAAGCCTTGCCACCTTTGCTTTTTTGCTTACTCTTATCCGCGAAATATTGAAAGACGTTGAAGACATGAAAGGAGATGCCGCCGAACAATGCCGCACCCTCCCTATTGTCGCAGGATGGCCAACCACACGCAACCTCCTTTCTGGTTTGATTCTCCTTACAATAATTATGCTGGGATTGGCTCAATATTACCTGAGTCAGGTTGGCTATCGCTGGGCCTTCTTCTGGTATTTTATTGCCCAGTTTCTGCTCGTACACCTTTTTTCCCGATTACCCGAAGAACCCCAACCGCTTCACCTGGCAAATGCAAGCCGAACAGCAAAGTCCATCATGCTGATTGGCGTGATTGGCGTTATTTTCCTTTTCCTCTAAAAAGATATTCAAACGATGATTGACTTTTACCTGAAAGAAGCCCTCATCAAAAAATTTATTCGATTTGCAGCTGTGGGTTTCACTGGCTTACTTGTCGACTATAGCATAACCGCATTTTCGAAGGAAATCCTGCGCATCCCCAAATTTGTTGCCAATGCCATGGGATTTATTGTAGCAGCCACCTCCAACTATTACCTTAACCGTATCTGGACTTTTCGCAGCCACAATCCCGAAATCATGATTGAATTTACACAGTTTATGTTGATTTCCGCCATTGGACTGGCCATCAATACATTTATCCTTTGGTTAGTCATTCGCAACTGGAAATTCAACTTTTATATTTCCAAGGCATTTGCCATTGCTGTGGTTACCCTGTGGAATTTTCTGGCCAATGCTGCTTATACTTTTCATGCCCTGGCTAATTAGTTTTGGAGTATTCCCCATGGTTTATCATAATTTTGCAAATCCTAATTCATTACCTTGAAGAAAATTCATCTGATGGTATTGCGGGCCTATATCGGGCCTTTTGTGCTTACGTTTTTCATAGCACTTTTTGTGCTGTTAATGCAATTCGTGTGGAAATATGTCGACGATCTGGTGGGTAAGGGACTCGAGTGGTATCATATTGCCAGGTTGCTTTTTTATGCCTCTTCTACTTTTGTTCCCCTGGCCCTTCCTCTGGCCATTCTGCTTTCATCTATCATGACCTTTGGAAATCTGGGCGAAAATTATGAATTGGTAGCCATGAAATCAGCCGGAATCAGTCTGGGAAAAGCCATGCTTCCGCTTATCATACTATCGGTATTTATCAGCATCGGTGCCTTTTTTTTCAACAACGGCGTTCTACCTGTGGCCAACCTTAAATTTAAATCGCTTCTCTACGACATTCGAAAACAAAAATTAGCCATCAATATTCAACCAGGCATATTTTACAGTGGAATTGATAACTATGTAATCAGGGTAGATAATAAGAATGATGAAACAAACACCCTATACGGAGTCATGGTTTATGACCACTCCGACCAGATGGGAAATATGAAGCTATCAACTGCCGGAAAGGGGCACATGTACCTGACTCCAGACGAAAAATATCTCATTTTCACGCTATACAACGGGGCCAACTACACCGAGCAATTCAACGAACGCAACTATAGAAATCGCAGACAACTTCAGATAATCAACTACGAAGAAAACCGCAGAAAATTCGACCTATATGGATTTGGATTGCAACGCACCAATGAAGAGCTTTTCCGCTCCAACTATCAGATGATGAATATCCATCAACTCGATTATGCCATCGATTCATTGGGACGCGATTTTAAGGGCAGGGTGAACGAATTTAGCCATTCTGTAACCGGCCGTTTCTCTTTTTTACAGATGGTCGACTCAACCCACCAAATACCAGATTCCATAAAACCTGTAGGTACTTTTTTTGAACACTTTAAACCGGCCAGTCGCAAACGGGTAATTGAGACTGCTTTGCAAAACCTGCGAAGCAATAAAGAGTACGTGGTAAACAATGCCAATGAGCTGAAAGTGCGCACTACCACCCTCAACCGCCACAAGGTGGTATGGCATCAGAAATTTACCCTGTCAGTGGCCTGCCTGTTGTTTTTCTTTATCGGAGCACCCTTGGGAGCCATTGTTCGCAAAGGAGGACTGGGTTTGCCAGTGGTGATGTCAGCGTTTATTTTCGTGATTTTTCACATTATCTCCATTACGGGTGAAAAATACGCAGTATCAGGCGCTGCCGAAATTATTCCTGCTATCTGGATTGCCCCGACCATCTTGCTTCCGGCAGGATTATGGCTCTCCTGGAAAGCCATCACCGATAGTCCTATCCTCGATATGGAAACCTACACCCGCTTTTTCAACCTGTTTATCCCTAAAAAATACAGGTTCAAGGTAGCAGAAGATATCCATCAGCAATCAACAAGCAAGTAAAAAATATATTCATCGACGATGAACATTCTTTTTTTATGCAATAAACCCCCTTATCCTGCCAGGGAAGGCGGGCCCATTGCTATGAACATGCTTATCGAAGGGTTGGTGGAACAAGGTCACAGTGTAAAAGTTCTTACTGTAAGTTCATATAAATATCCCTTCGACCCTTCGGAAATTCCTGTAGATTACCTCGAATCTACACTTATCGAAGCCGTTGAGGTGGATCTGCATGTGAGGCCTTTGCCTGCTTTCCTCAATCTCTTCACCCGCAAATCCTACCACGTCGAACGCTTTATTAATAAATCATTTCGCAAAAGGCTTATTCGAATTTTAAGCGAGCAGGAATTCGATATTGTACAGCTCGAAACTGTATTTATGGCCCCTTATATTCCCGATATTCGAAAACATTCGAGGGCCAAAATCGTTCTTAGAGCCCACAACATCGAACACCTTATCTGGAAACGCATTCACGACAATACTCGTTGGGTGCCGAAAAAAGCTTACCTGCGACATCTCTGGAAAACACTGAAAAACTTCGAATTAAGTACCCTGAGCCGGGTAGATGGCATTGCAGCCATTACGAAAAAGGATGCGAATTTCTTTCGGCAGTATGCCGGAACTGTACCTGTCATTGATGTTTCTTTCGGTGTAGATTTATCGGCTTTTCCCTGGCCCCATCACGCTGATGCCGAACCCAACTCCCTCTTTCACATTGGCAGCATGGATTGGATACCCAATCAGGAAGGCATTCGCTGGTTTCTTGAAGAGGTATGGCCCATTGTCAATCGCGAAAGACCTATTCTCAAACTTTATCTGGCCGGCCGCAACATGCCCTCATGGCTACTCAACGGATTTTGGCCTAATGTTGCCGTGGTCGGCGAAGTGCCCGATGCTCGACAATTTATGCTCTCAAAAGAAGTAATGGTTGTCCCCCTGTTGGCAGGTAGCGGAATCCGCATTAAAATCATTGAAGCCATGGCCAATGGTAAGGCAGTGGTAACCACTCCGGTAGGTGCCGAAGGAATTGAATATACAAACGGTGAAAATTTGCTCGTGGCTGAAGAAGCCGAAAATTTTGCTCAGGCCATCCTACGCTGCTATTCAGAACCTAACCTCATCCATAAATTAGGTCTCAATGCCCGTAATCTTGTTGAAAAAGAGCATAACCGTCATAAATTAATAACAGAATTAATTTCTTTTTATCAACATTTGCTTGGCCTTCTTTGATGTGAAGTTTGGGCAAATCGTCCAGGCCGATTATTTTTGCAAATCGGCCTGTGGAGGCTGAATCATAAATTTAAATGTGATGCAAAAACTTCTGGTGGTTCTGCCCCGCGTTCCCTGGCCTCTCGAGAAAGGCGACAAGCTCAGGGCTTATCACCAATTACATTTTCTATCCCACCATTTTGAAATATATCTGGTTGCCCTCTCCGAAGGGAAACCTCATCCCCAGGCATTAACCCAACTCAAACCTTTTTGTAAAGAAATACACATCATTCCAACTTCATTGGCCAGGCGTTTTTGGGGGATGCTCAAGGCCCTGTTTGCAGGATGGCCCTTACAGGCGGGTTATTTTTATCATTCAAGGGCATATAGAGAAATAAGGAAAATTCTGTCTTTCCACAACCCTTCTTTCGCCTACTTTCAACTTGCCCGAACCGGTCCATATGCAAGAGGTCTTTCTATTCCGTCCATTATCGATTTCCAGGATACTTTCTCAGCAGGCATACAACGACGCATAGAGAAGGCTCCCTTTTGGGTAAAGCCCTTTTTATATTTTGAATATTTAAGACTCAAACAATACGAAGCTGCCCTCCTCGATGCATTTACGGAAGCCACCCTCATCTCTCTCCCTGACCGGGATTTGTTCCCCCATCCCAACCGAAATCGCATACATATAATCCCAAATGGCGTTGACTTTGAGTTCTTTACTCCAAATCCTTCGGCAATCAAAGAGGAATGGGTGCTCTTCACCGGAAATATGAATTACCCGCCCAACGTAGATGCTGCATGTTTTCTTGCCAAAGAAATCATGCCTCAGGTATGGAAAGTGCGTCCCTCGGTTAAGCTTATTCTGGCCGGAGCCACTCCACACCCATCTGTGAAAGCCCTAGAAAATGGAAAAACAATCGTGACCGGCTGGGTAAACGACATGCGTGAATACTACAACAGAGCTGCCATTTTCGTGGCTCCCATGCGCATGGGTACAGGTTTGCAAAACAAACTCCTTGAGGCCATGGCAATGCTTTTACCATGTGTCACCTCACCCCTGGCCAATCAATCGCTGGGTGCCGCTGAAGGCCGTGAAATACTGATTGGTACAACTGCCCATGAATTTGCATTACACATCATTCATCTTTTCAACGATAATAAGTTTGCCCAACAGCTGGCCTCCAATGGTAGTATTTTTGTAAAAAACAACTACTCATGGGAAAAGGCAACCCACCGCCTAGCGGATATCATACGGCAAACAGCCCAATAATTCTTTAGAGATATAAGTTTTTATTATTTTAGCTTGTACAACAGCCCGTCATGGAAATGCTTTATGAGATTGCCCTAACCCTGGTGCCCGGCGTAGGCGACGTGTTGGCTCGTCGGCTCATTTCTCACTGTGGAAGTGCCGAAGCTGTTTTCAAAGAAAAAAAACATAACCTGATGCTGATTCAGGGCATTGGGGAATTCGTTGCCAGCAACATTAAGCAAAATAATTACTTAGAACGGGCAGCTAAAGAAATTGAATTCACACAGAAATACAAGATTCAGATTCTTTATTACCAACATACTGATTATCCGTCGCGGCTACGGCATTGTACAGATGCCCCTGTCGTTTTGTACTATAAAGGCAGTGCTTCCCTCAACCCGCGATATTGTTTAAGTATTGTAGGTACCCGAAGAGCTACCGACTATGGCAGAGATTACATAGCTCGACTTATGGATTTTCTCAAAAACTATGAGGTGCTGATTGTAAGTGGTTTAGCTTTTGGGATAGACACTGCTGCGCACCGTTCGGCACTCGATGCAGGTTTATCCACCGTTGCTGTTCTGGGCCATGGACTGGATCGCATTTATCCTTCGCAGAACCGAACTCTGGCCAAACGAATGCTTGACCATGGGGGCTTGCTCAGCGATTTTCCCTCGGGTACCAATCCCGATCGCGAGAATTTTCCCAAAAGAAACCGTATTATTGCCGGCATGGCCGATGCTACTTTGGTTATAGAAACCGGAATGCGGGGAGGTTCGCTCATCACGGCCGACATTGCCAATTCTTATAATCGCGATGTATTTGCGTTGCCGGGCCGTTTTGGGGATACCCTATCGGAAGGATGTAACTGGCTCATTAGGACTAATCGTGCCGCATTGCTCGACAGCCCGGAAAATCTTGTGGAAGAGCTGGGTTGGGCCGCACCCGATCACCAAACTTCTCCTACCCAGAAAAAACTCTTTATTGATCTTAGTCCTGATGAAACCCGCGTAGTAGAAATTTTACAGGTTTTAGGCACGGCATCCATCGATCGCATTTGTATTGATTCGCAGTTACCTGCCACCCGCGTAGCCGCAGCTTTATTAAACCTAGAACTCAACGGATTGTTGCGTTGCATGCCGGGGAAAATCTATAAGCTAACCTAAGCAAACAGCCTACGAAAGACGAGCCAAGAGTTTTAAAATAGGAGCTTCATTCACCTCCTTCAAACTGCTTTATTTCGAAAGCTTTATCCTTGAAACTCTTTTAGGTAGAATTATAAATGAGCATCCTCCATGTCTCTCCGTGTTCTCCGTTGTGTAACTCTTTTTTAAAACCACAGAGGGTACAGGGGCTCACAGAGGGACTTTCCCTGTGTCTCTCCGTGTTCTCCGTGGTAAAACTCATTTTTTAAAAAAAACCACAGAGGGCACAGAGGTTCTCTGTTACTCTCCGTGTTCCCCGTGGTGAATCTCTTTTTTTAAAACCACAGAGGGCACAGAGGTGCACAGAGAAATTTTCCTACATGTCTCCAATGTGGGCTCTTAATTTAAAGATTTGATTATCATTATATTATTCTCAACCCGGAACTCGGAACCCGGAACCCGGAACTTGGAA
>DDBO01000215.1 GCA_002332755.1 Bacteroidales bacterium UBA2030
CGAGCCCACCAACCACCTGGATGCCGAAAGCATAGAATGGCTGGAGCACCACCTGCAAAACTATAAGGGCACGGTCATCGCCGTTACCCACGACCGTTATTTTCTCGACAACGTGGCCGGATGGATACTGGAACTCGACCGGGGAGAAGGCATACCCTGGAAAGGTAATTATTCCTCATGGCTGGAACAAAAGACCCAACGGCTGGCCATGGAAGAAAAAGCCGAAAGCAGGCGACGCAAGACCCTGGAGCGGGAGCTCGAATGGGTACGCATGGCCCCCCGCGCTCGTCAGGCAAAATCGAAAGCCAGGCTCAATGCTTATGAAAAATTAATGAGTGAGGATGTGGCTCAGAAAGAAGAAAAACTCGAAATTTATATCCCCAATGGTCCACGGCTGGGCAATAAGGTAATTGAAGCTCATCATGTGGCCAAAGCTTACGGCGATAAACTGCTTTTTGAAGACCTGAACTTTTCTCTCCCACCCGCAGGTATTGTGGGTGTGATTGGGCCTAACGGTGCAGGAAAAACCACGCTTTTCAGGCTCATCATGGGCCATGAAAAGCCCGACAAAGGAGAGTTTATTGTTGGTGAAACTGTCAAGCTGGCCTACGTTGACCAGGCTCACACACGGATTGACCCCGAAAAATCGGTGTTTGAAGTGGTTTCGGAAGGCAATGAACAGTTTTATCTAGGCGGCAGGCTGGTGAATGCCCGGGCATATCTGGCCAGGTTCAATTTTACCGGCGCCGACCAGGGGAAAAAATGCGGAGTACTTTCCGGAGGTGAGCGAAACCGTCTGCATCTGGCCCTGACCCTCAGAAGCGAGGCCAACGTTCTACTGCTCGACGAGCCCACCAACGACATCGACGTAAACACCTTGCGTGCACTGGAAGAAGGGCTGCTCAATTTTGCAGGATGCGCCGTCATCATTTCGCACGACCGGTGGTTTCTCGACAGGGTAGCCACCCACATTCTGGCCTTTGAAGGTGATTCTCAGGTTTATTTCTTTGAAGGCACCTACAGCGAATACGAGGAAAACCGTCGCAAACGACTGGGCGAAGATACCCCTCACCGCATCCGCTATAAAAAACTCATTTGAATCAGGGTATGAAAACTACCCTGCTTAGGAATTTTCAGCAAATGCTTAAGGCTGAACCTTCATGGTTTGGCCTTATGGTTTTATTTGGCTCCATGCCCGCCATCGTTTCATCCTCACTCGTCATACTGTTTTACAACAAAATATCTCTCATAGCCGGGCATCCTGTTTATACGCTTTTATTCTATGCCGCTGCAGCTTTTACCATGTTTCTGGGACTCACCCCTACCACTTTTATTGCTGTGATTTCAGGTTATGCTTTCGGGTGGAAAGGCCTGGGTTTGATGATGATTGCCTATCCGGCGGCTGCCCTCATGGGACTGCAGTTTGGGAAATGGGTCAACCGACGGGCAACAGGCTCCAAAGGATTTGTACACCCGGGACTTGCCAGATTTTTTGAAGCTTTGGGAGAACAACAATTTCTGTTGTTTTTCTTTTGCAGGATCTCACCGGTTCTTCCTTTTGCTATGACCAATGTAGCACTGAGTCGTATGAAAGTTAAGCTCCTCCCCTATCTGACGGGTACAATGGTGGGCATGTTCCCCCGTACCCTTCTTTTTTTCCTGGCAGGCACGCAAACCCGCGACCTGGTAGCCTTCCTTCAGAATCCATCATACGGGCAGCTACATCAACTGATCATTCCTGTCTTTATCCTTATCTCTATCGTCGGGCTGGCAATGCTTTTCAATAAGGCCATGAATAGACTTAGCCGGAAATATGTTTCATAATCTGTTACCTGCCTAAATTTGTTTTTCCTAAAATATAAACCGTGATACCATCACCCATACGTCCATTGGTTGCGAAAACCCTTGCAGGACTGGAAGATTTGCTGGCTGCCGAACTCGAAGTC
This sequence comes from Bacteroidales bacterium UBA2030, assembly GCA_002332755.1. Taxonomy (GTDB): domain Bacteria; phylum Bacteroidota; class Bacteroidia; order Bacteroidales; family TTA-H9; genus UBA2030. The sequence goes on from DDBO01000215.1 coordinate 1,947, forward strand.
ATGGGAGCAACCCAAATTCAGAAACTCACCCGGGCTGTTGCCTTCACCGGCGACAAAGCCTTGATTTATCGAGCCAATTATCTCAGCCGATACGCCATTAAAATTTTGATTCCCCTCACCGAATTTGAAGCCGACACGGTTGAAGAACTCTACGAAGGAGTTAAAAGATATGATTGGGATAACCTGATGACTTTCCGCGACACCTTTGTTGTAGAATCGGTGCTGGTGAACGCTCCCTTCGACCATTCCCATTATATTTCGCTGAAAGTAAAAGATGCTGTAGCCGATTGGTTTAAAGAAAAATACCATCGCAGGCCCAGTGTAAGTAAAGACAATGCCGATATTCACCTGAGCCTTTATGTCAACCGTAATCAATGCACCCTGTATCTCGACAGCAGCGGAGAGCCCTTATTTAAAAGGGGCTACAGGGTGGCAGTCGGGGAAGCTCCCATCAGCGAAGTGTTGGCTGCCGGTCTTATTGGACTTACGGGATGGAAAGGGGAGGTAAATTTTGTTGATCCTTTTTGTGGAAGCGGAACTCTCTTGATTGAGGCTGCCATGCTGGCCCAGAATATTCCGGCCGGACAATACAGGAATCATTTTGGTTTTATGCGATGGCGCGACTTCGACCGAATGCTGTGGGAAGACATTAAAAGCGATGCCCGAAAAAGAAAAAAAGAACAGGAAGTAGAAATCTTAGGCAGCGATATTGATGAAGGTGCCTTGCTCAATGCCCGGAAAAATATCCGCCGGGCAGGCCTCGACAGAGATATTACCCTTCAACGTGCCGATTTCCGGCAAACCTCCTTCGACGGGCCGGGCGTTATGGTATGTAATCCACCCTACGGCGAACGACTTAAACCCAACGATATAGTGGCCCTTTATAAATCTATAGGCGATACACTCAAACATCATTACAAGAGTTTTGATGCATGGATCATCTCCTCCGATTTTCACGCCTTCAAGCATATTGGCCTTAAACCCAAACCCAAACTAACGCTCTTCAACGGCCCTCTGGAATGTCGCTTTGCCCGGTTCGAGATTTATGAGGGAAGCAGAAGAAACCGTTACCAAAATTCCGAGCCAGAAAATTCCGACGAAGTGTAAAAATCTTTCCCATGACCGAACGACGCACTTTTTTTGCGGATGTGTTGTTGCCTCTGAGCGTGGAGGGGTATTTTACGTATCGAATACCTCACGAAATGGTCGAGGAGGTGGCTCCGGGAAAAAGAGTTGTGGTTCAGTTTGGCCGACAAAAAATTTACACTGCTCTTGTGCGACGGGTGCACGAAAACATACCCCAGGGTTATACTCCCAAATACATATTGGCCGTAATCGATCCTCATCCGCTAATACAGGAAGAGCATTTCAGGTTTTGGGAATGGTTGGCCTCGTATTACATGTGCACAGCGGGTGAAGTGATGAATGCAGCATTGCCTGCTGCGCTTCGTTTGGCCAGCGAAACACGCATCGTGCTCAATCCTTCGTTTAACCGCGATTACAATCAACTGAGTGAAAAAGAAGCCCTGGTGGCCGAAGCCTGCGAGTTGCACAATGAAATTACCCTCAACGAAGCCGGACGTATCAGTGGACTGGCCAATCCCATAGCCCTCGTAAAAAGATTGATTGATAAAGGCGTGGTTTTAATTTACGAAGAACTGGAAAATCGGTTTACACCCAGGGAAGTAACCATGCTAAGCATAAGTCCTGAATTTCAGAACGAGCACAAATTAAATGCTGTATTTAATCATCTCGAGAAAAAAGCACCCCGCCAAAGCGATGCCTTAATGGTATTTCTAAGCCTGACCGGAGGAGAAGGCAGCATCAGCCGCAGCAAGCTTACCAAGGCACTTAAAGGCAACAGCGCCGGCTTGGAAGGATTGCTGAAAAAGAACATTCTGCAGGCCGAAAAACGAATTATCAGCCGTTTTGAAGATGAAGTACAGGAAGAACCCTCAACCGTTAACCTGTCCCCTTTACAGGAAGAAACCCTTGTAAACATTCATAAGCAGCTGGAAGAAAAACAGACACTATTGCTTCATGGGGTGACTTCAAGCGGGAAAACGGAAATATACATCCGGCTGATGCAGGAAGTGGTAGCGTCAGGCGGACAGGTACTTTATCTTCTGCCCGAAATAGCACTTACCGGACAAATCATTCGCAGACTTAAAAAATATTTTGGTGAAAAGGTTGGTGTATATCACTCGCGCTACAACGAAAGAGAAAGGGCGGAGGTGTGGAACAGGGTTTCGGCTCAACCCCTTTTCGATTTCGAGAGGTTTTCCATCGTTGCCGGCGCCAGGTCGGCCCTATTTCTGCCTTTTAGTCAGCTCAGGCTGATCATTGTCGACGAAGAGCACGACTCTTCCTTCTATCAAATGAGTCCGGCTCCACGCTACCATGCCCGCGATGCTGCCATATACCTGGCTCATCTTACAGGTGCCAGGGTAATATTGGGTTCGGCCACCCCTTCTTTAGAAAGCTACAACAATGCCCAAAATGGTAAATATGGATTTGTGGCGCTGAAGACACGGTTTGGCGATATCCAATTGCCTAAAATTGAGTTAATAAACCTGGCCACCGAAAGAAAAGAAAACCGTTTAAAATCTATTTTCTCAGAACGTTTGCTGCAACTAACGACTGAAGCTCTGAACAACAACGAACAGGTGATCATGTTCCAGAACCGCAGAGGGTATGCCCCGCGCATAGAATGCAACAAATGTTACTGGATTCCCTCGTGCCGGCATTGCGATGTTTCGATGGTGTATCACTTAAGTTCTAATCTCCTTAAATGCCACTATTGTGGGTATTCCACCCCTGTACCCTCTGAATGCCCGGTGTGCCATAATACCGGCTTGCAGATGAAAAGTTTTGGGACAGAACGAATTGAAGATGAATTGGCCATCTTTTTCCCTGAAGCCCATATTGCCCGCCTCGACCTGGATGCGGTGAAAAACAAAAATGCCCATGACCATATCATACGGCAATTCGAAGACCGGGAAATCGATATCCTGGTGGGCACACAAATGGTAACCAAAGGTCTCGACTTCGACCATGTTTCGGTGGTGGGTATCCTCCATGCCGATTCTCTTCTGGCCCACCCCGACTTTAGGGCATTCGAAAGAGCCTATCAACTCATGGCGCAGGTAAGCGGCAGGGCCGGACGAAGAAACAAACAAGGGACGGTTATCATTCAGGCCAATAACCCTGAACACCCGGCCATTCGCTATGTAGTTGATAACGACTATGAAGGGATGTATATGCACCAAATGAATGAGCGCAGAAAGTATAACTACCCGCCCTATTCGCGACTCATTCTCATTGAAATGAAACATCCCGAAAAAGAAATTGTAGAAAAAGCCTCGGAAGAGTTGGGGAAACTCTTAAAAACAGAATTGAAAGATAAGGTGCTTGGTCCGGAGGCTCCGCCGGTGTCGAGGATACGGGGACAATACATACGGCAAATCATGCTAAAACTTGATAAATCAGGCAACATGGCTCAAATAAAAACCTTTATAAAAGAGACCCTCAAAGGAGTCATGAAAAACAAAGCCTACGCACGGGTACAGACCACCCTCTTCGTCGATCCGGCCTGAAAAAGCAATCCCGGAGAAGCAATATTATAGCCACTCATTCACGAACAATACTTTCTGACATTCGTTTTTCATTCGCGCATTCGTGGCTTAAGCTTTT
>DDBO01000015.1 GCA_002332755.1 Bacteroidales bacterium UBA2030
TTCTGGTAACTTCATCGTAAAGGCGAATGATTTCTTCCAAAGGCACACCAATAACATGTTGATTATCTTCGAGTCCTAAGATTTTTAGTGCGGATGAATTGATGAAAGTAATATTGTACAGCGAATCAGTGGCAATTACCCCGTCACCTATACTTGAAAGCAAAACCGATAGGAATTCTTCCTTCTCTTTTATTTTGGCCTCGGCTCTATGCCTATATACTCCGGCCTCGATTATTACCCTTATGGATTCCCAAGTGTAGGGTTTACTTATGTAACCAATCGGGTCGGTCTCAAGGGCTCGTTTGACTGTGTTATCTTCAATATTGGCGCTTAAAAACAATACGGGTACGTCGATTTCCTGTTTTATAATTTCAGCAGCTCTAATGCCATCGTATTCTCCAGGCAGGTTAATATCCATGATTACTACATCCGGTTGAGTGGATGAGGCCAGTTTAATGGCTTCTGCACCTGTTTTGGCATGTCCACTAACTTCATAATTAAGCCTTCGCAGCCCTATCATCAACAGTTTGGCCGAAGTTATATCGTCTTCTACTATTAAAATCCTGATACCCATTTCCAAATTTTTTACAAACCTAATAAATTTGGTTTATCATTGAATTGTCTCTATTCGTTTCATTATGGAGCGTTTTTCCAAGAATTGTATCACAGGTGACTTTTTGAAGAATTTTTAAAAGTACAACTAATAATCCTCAATTCTGACATCTTTATTAAAACATTAAATGTTATTGCTTTATGTGGATAGATATATTCAATATGCCTGCTTATTTTCAGATAAAAAACAAATTTTATTTTGGTACAATATTAGTGTAGCCGAAAGACGTAAAATTGGAATTATGAAAAAAATGGCCGCCATAAGACTGAAAAGAATGGGAATGCTGGGCATACTGGTTATTTGCCTTGCGGTGATTTTCCAGGAAGCCATGGCCCAAAAGCAAGCTTATCAATATTCGGTGGCAGATACTTTGAATCTGAAGTCAATCGCAAGAGAGGTAGACTCCTTGCTTTCTGAATACCTTGCCAGACCTGTAGCCAGCAAAACTGTGACAGACACGGCATTGTTGCGCATTCTTTTCTCCCAAAAATTCGACCAAAACAACCAGGCTGATGCATTTATCGAATTATACACCCGACAGATAGAATATCTCAAGGCTGATTTGGGCTTAAGACTTGGTGGTAATTATACCGAGAATTTTAAACCGGGAATCATCAGCGACGAAGACCTAACTTACCTGCGAAGGATTTATTTGGGCATCGAATGGGACATACTAAACAGTGGATTGTTTGCCAATAGAGCAAAAATCAAATCGCTTGAGAAACAAAATGAAATAGCTCGCTTGAAATACCAGCAGGAAAACAAGCAAAATTCCTATCTCTACCTCTATGCATACATTACCTATCTGTTTAAAAAAGAAAAGACCAACCTGCTTCTTCGTAGGAAGGAAGTAGTAGATGAGCAGGTGAAAATAGCGCGCATGATGTACCTCATGCGCATTTACCCCTGGGAAAACTTAATAGACCTCGAAAGCAAGGCAGGTGAGCTTTCGGCCTTACTGGCAGATAACCAAGTATACTACAATCAACGTCTTAGGGAAGAAATGCCCGCCTTTTTTATGGACGATGCACTCATGTATGACTTTCTCCCCCTTTTTTCGATTGATCCACAAAAAATGATTGAACATTTCAACCAGTCTCAAACCAGTGAGCAGGTTCGTCAACTCGAACTTGACCGCTACAAAGCCGATTATTGGAAATGGAACGATTATGTGCTGCGTCCTTTTGTGCGTTTTAATATGCTCCAGCCTGATGCCTATAGTATTAAAAATTATGCATCTGTGGGGCTATCGGCCAGTATGCCCATAAAGTTTAAAAGTCGATCACAGAGTGAAATTGAAGCGCGATTGAAAATTGTTGAAAATGAACAAGAAATCAACCAATTTGCAAGTGGTAATGAGCTACTCAATCACTATTATGAATTCCAGTTTAAGAAAACACAATACACGAGTTTCTATTTCAAGAAGTTGAAGATAGAGGAGAGGCTCAGAAAAGAAATGGTCATGCGTGATTTTAATGATGAAGGTTTTAGTCCACTACGAGTTTTACAAATACTGGAAGAAAAGCTTGCAGTTGAATCGGAATTAGTTGACTTAAAAAAAGATATGTATCTGAAACTTTTAAAGATATTTACTTACCTCGATGTGGACGACCCAAACGCATTCATTACTGTTATGGACCCTAGTGAAATGGGAAAGCGATATGATGGTTATCGTTATCTTTACATTTGGTCGGAGTATTTCAGCAAAATGACGAATGAACATATCATCGCCTTTTTGCAGAACAACGAAATCAGGGAAGTTATCGTTTCCCCGGGTACTGAAAATATCAATAAATTCAGAGATTTTGTCTTCAAGGCTCAAAACGAGGGAATAAAAACTCATCTGATGATAGGTGAGAATCGAATGCTGGAGCGGGGCCCAGAAGCAATGCGTGAATGGCTTGCGCGTTTCTCTGATATTAACTTCAGAGGTATTCATCTGGATATAGAGCCTCATACCCTTCCAGACTTTCGCAACCAAAGGGAAAAATATATGCAGCAATACCTGGCTTTGCTTAACGAATCGAGAAATATCTGCAATAGCCGTGGAATATTATTGAGCGCTTCTATCCCAATGCATTATGAAGAAAGTGAAGTAAACCAGATATATGCTATATGCGATAAAGTATTCGTAATGGCCTACGAAAAGCCTGACCTTGATTTTATCATTCGAAAAATTGCCCAGGAGATACAGGCTGGACACGACAAAACCATTATTGCCTTAAGCCCTGATGATTTTGCCGATCGCCTTTCCTTGGAATCGTTTATTTCCAGACTGCTTAATGCTTCCATGACATCAGAAATAGCTATCCACGACCTTCGCCGACTTATACTCATCGATGAACGGTCAGTGTATAAAGTTAGATAACCCACACAAGATATTTCCCAATGAAACAGTTTAAATTTCAAAATAAGGCCAGTATAATTCGGGGTATAAAAGAGGAAAAGCCCAAGAAGAAGACCAATTGGGACCGAATTATTTACCTGCTGATTTTTACAATCCTGTTGGCCAGTTTCTTTTTCTATGTTATTCAGAGAAATATTTCAGCTTCCGCCAATGGAGAGGTGATTACTAACCGCTTCGATGTGAAAGAGGCTGAGGATATGAAAATTCTTCAATACTATGTGCAGGTGGGAGATACCGTCAGAGTAGGGGATACACTTTTTAAATATCGCACTGATTTCAGAGATGAAAACGATTTGGGCGCCGCTATAAGTGTTAGTACACCTGCAAAAACCAATGATTGGATTATACGTGAGATTGCCCTGACCAAACGTAATATTCAACTTAATAACATAGAAATTAACGATCTGAAAACGCGTGTAAAGAAAACCGAACAGGAAATAGAAAGACTTAAACTTGAAGTTTATTTAGATGTTTATACACCTGCTGTGTTGAAACAGCAAAGAATGCTGTTATCTGATTATAAGGTTCAACTGGAGAAGAAAAGTCAGGAACAATCTCAATTATATATGTATCTGCGCCAGATGGAAGAATTGCTGGCACAACAGCAGCAACCGGCGGCTCAGGCTTCAATAGCAAGCAATAATGTAGGTGGCCTGGAGTCACTTTATCGTTACTATATTTCACCCGTCAATGGGGTCATTTCCCAAATAAATACACCGGTAAATGGTATCACTTATAAAAAAGATGTGACACTTTACATTACTAATTTCGATAAGATATATATCAGAACCTATATTCCCCAACACCATCTTCAATATTTTAAGCTGGGTGATGAGGTTCGGCTTCGTTTTTACGATGGAACCCGAGGCAAGGGCATTATTAAAGACCTTTACGTGAATACCGACCTTGTCCCAGACGAATTCCGTTCCGTTCGCGGTGAAAAAGAAAGAACGGTAATTGCTGAAATTTACCCTATTGATGAGAAGGAACGCCAACATTGGCTGCCTTACTATCAATTCTCCGTAAAAGTCACCCGATATAAATTTTAATAAGCGCGCATTACAATATTAAAAATTAAACCTCATGGCCGGAGCAATCATAACTAAGCTGCCTAACAACTACAACCGGGAGGTGGGATATATCTCACATTACCATGAGCTTGATATTAGGCAGTTAGCTCTTTATGATGGACTTATCCTTGACTATACCGACCAGCAGGGTTGCGTTAATTTGCTTAGGCAATGCAGGTCATCATTCATAGGAACCCTTTATTTGCTACCCATCTTTATTTATTCCATCGACAAAAATATTGATCCAATTGCTGAATCTCTCTCAGATGGAGTGGTTTCTTCGTTGCAGGTTGAAGGGGTAATTGGTAAAATTGACAAAATAAGAAACAAACAGGTAAATCTGGCCGCTATCGATTCTGTGTCGCCAGATATCAGGATCATGACGAAGGTGCTTCGTTTTCTCTATACACGCGAAACACGATTGACACCTGTAGTAAATCCAAATTCTAATATTGGCTACTTTTATCCTATTCTATCAGAACATTATAAAAACGGAGACCTTTCCGAGTTATTTAAGATTCTGGATGACGGCATACAAAAAGAGTATTTAAGGCCCCGTTTTGTTGACCGGCTTCATTTATGCAGCAATTGTTATTCCGGCTTCATCAATTTTAGGGAAACCTGTCCCAAATGCAACTCAGCCGACCTGGTGACCGAGAATTTGATTCATCATTTTGTTTGCGCTTATGTAGGCCCTGAACATGATTTTCATTCAGGCGATTATCTGGTGTGTCCAAAATGCAACCGCATGCTGAGGCATATTGGTGTTGATTACGATAAACCCAGTATTATTTACAACTGCCGAAATTGTTCACACATCTTCCAGGAACCTGTCATGGAAGCTTTTTGCTTTAATTGTCAGAAAAAAAATCCTGTAGAAGCATTGATTGATAAGCAGATATATAGCTATGAACTGACGCCAATTGGAGAAGAAACGGCTATCAATGGATTTGGTAGGGAAATTAGAGAAGAATTTGAACTACCCGGCTTTATTACTTTTACTACTTTCAATATCTTTTTGAAATACGAAGTCGAAAGAGCCAAAAATTCTGGCAGGATATCCTCCGCAGGCTCCCTTATCCTCTCTATGAGCGATGAAGACCGCAATAGAATGGGCCCCGGTTACCGAAAGCTGGCAGGCGAAATTGCAGATTTTATAAAAAATGCAACCTTCTCTACAGATATTCTTTCTTTTGTCAACAACAATACCTATCTCATCATTTCTCCCGACAGCGAACCAACCCGGCTTCAAAACCTGCTCGAAAATATCAGACAATCAGTTCATAAATTGTTACTAAGCAATCTGGTTGGTTATTCCTTTAACTTAGTTCCAAAAGTCGTTACTATTAGTTCCGATAAAAACCATAGCGATCTTATCAATCAGCTAATTACACCATAAAACCCTTAAAGCATGTTATATACATTCTGGGAAGATTTTTTCTATTATATTGAACATGAGGGTTTTATTCGAATAATAAACCTTTTCTGGTATTACTTTTATATTGAGGCACCCAGATTTTTGGTTTTTGATTTGATCATTTTGGGGGTTGTGTTATTTACTTCCCGCAGAAAACAGAAGGTATATGAAAGAGCCCGCTATGAACTTTTAGCTGAAAACCCTTTGGTAAGCGTAATTGTACCGGGCAAAAACGAAGGAAAACATATTTATAAATTGGTGAAAGGATTGCGCGAACAAACCTACACCAATCTTGAATTTATTATTGTAGATGATGGCTCGGATGATGATACATATATCATTTGCCGTAATCTTATAGAAAATGGAATGATCGACATGTATTTGCGTAACGAGGAAAGGGGAGGTAAGGCCAGTGCTGCTAATCTTGCCCTTCGTTATGCCAGAGGAAAGTTTGTTGTCCATGTCGATGCAGATACCTCTTTCGATCGGGATGCTATTGAACGCCTTCTTATTCCTTTTTATGTTGAAGACAATGTGGGGGGTGTAGGTGGTAATGTGAAAGTGAGGAATTATAACGATTCCATTTTGACCAGTTTGCAAGCCATAGAATATCTGCAAACCATCTCTGTGGGTCGAATGGTTACTTCATACTTGGGAATTTATAAAATCATTTCAGGTGCATTTGGTGCCTTTAGAAAAGATGTACTCGATAGATTAGGTGGTTGGGATATTGGCCCAGGGCTGGATGGGGATATTACCATGAAAATGCGCAAACTGGGTTATAAAATACGTTTTGAACCCAAAGCAGTTAGCCTGACAAATGTTCCTACGAATTTGAAGGCATTATCCAATCAACGTCTTCGTTGGTCTAAATCACTGGTCCGTTTCAGAATGCGGAAACATAGCGATGTATTTGTACCCCAGGCTAATTTCAACTTTTCGAACTTTTTCGCCATTTTCGACAATATTTTCTACAATTTTATCCTGGATATGACCTGGTGGTTCTATCTTATAAATTTGATTATCAATAATATTGATTTTTTAATGTTTATTATACCCCTTAAGTTTTTGATTTATACAACAGCAGGTTACATCCAGTTTTTTGTTTCCATGGCACTTTCAGAGAGGCGAAGTCAGGAATGGAAGTTATTTATTTTTGTCCCATTAATGACACTTTATACTGGATACTACATGCGTGTCATTCGTACCATGGCTTACTTTAAAGAAATATTCTGGCGTTCATCTTATTACGATGCCTGGAACCCCGAAAAGACTTCGCGCAAAGCTATGGAAATAGGCATTTAAAATTTTGCCCTCAACTTTTCCTCATATATATTGTAGTTACTGTTCCCAAAACATACAAACCACACATAGTCAGGGATGGAGTGGTTTATTAAAAATTCATTCACAGTATTGATTGCAATTTCAGCCGCTTCTTGATGGGGATAACCGTATGCTCCCGTACTGATGTTTGGGAAAGCGATGCTTTTGATTTGATGGCAGGCAGCTAATTCCAAACTTTTACGATAGCATGAAGCCAGAAGGTTTGGTTCTCCGTGTTGTCCCCCTCGCCAGATAGGACCCACAGTATGAATGATATACTTGGCCTTTAGGTTGAAACCTGGAGTAATCACTGCATCTCCTGTAGCGCACCCACCAATTTTTCTGCAACTTTCTAACAGCTGAGGGCCTGCAGCACGGTGTATTGCGCCATCCACGCCTCCGCCTCCAAGCAGGCTACTATTGGCTGCATTTACAACAGCATCTACCTCCATGAGCGTAATATCGCCCATAAACAAACGAATACGACCTCCCATAAATTCCTTAATTTCCATGATCTTGAAATTAATTGTTTTCGGAAGATTTTTTTACAAATAGCTGTGCATTTTCGTAACGAACCACAATTACAGGATCCCCTTTTTCAATATGACCGACCACTGCAACTGCATCGAATATCTCTCCCTCAATATTAACCTTTCCTGCGGGTCTTAGAATAGTTACTGCCAGGCCTTTTTTGCCTATCATTTCGGCATAGCGATTATCGGCAATGCTATAACCTTCGCTTTTATCCTGCACGGTATCGAGTGCCAGACTGCCCAGAACAGGTACAGGACGGCTGAAAATCCTTTTGCTGATCCATAGCGAAAGCACGAGTGCAGTAAAGGCAGCTATTATAACAATGAAAAAGGCTTCAATGAGTTGAGAAATAACATTTTCACCGAATTCAAATCCTAAATTGCCAACCATGCTCAGTGTAAGGCCAGTTATAATCAATATTATGCCACTTATGCCCGCCCCTCCAAAACCAGGTATCGCGAATATTTCTATAGCGAGAAGTATAACTCCTGCAACAAACAGGAGTATTTCCCAATGTTCTGCCAGGCCTTCAAGATAAAGAGGGGCAAAATATAAAATAGCGGCAACAACTGCTGCTGCCAAAGGAAATCCAATCCCCGGTGTTTGAAGTTCAAAGTAAATGCCTCCAATGATAATGAGTATGAGAATACCCGAAATAAATGGATTGATCAGGAAGCCAATAATTTTATCGATAGCTGTTAGCTTCTGGGTAATTATTTGAGCCTTAGTGAAATTATATTTGTCTAAAATCTCGCGGATGTTTTCGGCTTCTCCTTCACAATAGCCGTGTTTGATGGCTTCACTGGTGGTAAACGTTAATACCATTGTGGAGTCAATGATTCCTGGTATGTAAATTCTCGGGTCAACCATTGCCTGGGCAATTTGTGGATCGCGACCTTTGGCCTCGGCCGTTGCGCGCATCATGGAGCGCATATAGCTTTGGTACTTATCGGGCAGTGGTTTACCTGTCTGATCGACCACGGTGGCTGCACCAATGTTGGCACCGGGCCTCATATATATGCTATCGCAAGCAATGCTAATGAGTGCACCGGCAGAGGCAGCATTGTTGTCGATAAAGACCCAAACCGGAATCTTTGACGTCAAAATAATGGTGCGTATGCTATCTGCTGCATCCAGTGAACCTCCATAAGTATTCATGTGAAGGATGATGAGATCGGCTTTTATTTTAGCAGCTTCCTCAAAACCCTTCTGGACTGCCCGTCTAACCGGTGGGGCTATTTCTTCCTTAATGTTAATAACATAAACTTTTTCGATATCGGGTGACAGGGGTTTCTTTTTGATCATCGCCCATGCTTCCCCTCCGATGAGTTGTAAATTCAATAAAAGGATGCTTAGTGCACTCAGGAATGTTTTCATTTTGATATGGTTTGGCAAACAACCTATTGCAAAGATAAGGTCATCTTGTTAGAAAAATTGTTGTATTTCCCGAAGCAGGTCATTATGCAGGAGGCCATTGCTACTAAGAATTTGTTTACCAAAAATGAAATTCTTTCCCCCGCTAAAATCTGTATTGTCACCTCCGGCTCTCTCAACGATGAAAGCACCGGCAGCCACATCCCAGGGATTTAGGCCATATTCATAAAAACCATCGAAACGACCACAGGCTACCCAGGCCAGGTCGAGTGCGGCCGACCCTAGTCTTCTGAGTCCACGGGTATTTTTCAAAAAACTTCTGAATAACTGCAAATAGGGATCCAGCAGGTCATAGTCATAATATGGAAACCCTGTGGCCAATAGAGATTCATGCATGTCGTTACGTCGGGATACGTGAATAGGTTTGCCATTGAGCAGTGCTGGCCCATCTTTCCATGCTAAAAAACTTTCACCATGGTTTACCTCGAATACTGAACCAATCACGGTTTCACCATTTTCCATCAGAGCAATGCTAATTGAAAAAAGAGGGATGCTATGTATGAAGTTGGTAGTGCCATCCAACGGATCAATTACCCAACGAAAACGGCTTTCCCCAACTTTACCTGTTCCTTCTTCTGCAAGGAAGGTGGCTTCCGGAAGCAGTGCTGATAGGCGTTTTACAATCAATTCTTCTGAGCCTTTATCGACGGCTGTAACGTAATTATGTAGACCCTTGTGCTCAACAGCACTTTCGCCAATGTTGCCCGCTTTTTCTCTGATAAATGCGGCTGCTTCACGGGCTATGCCTTCTACTTCAAGGGCTAATTTTTCGTAATTCATGAACCTGATTGAATTATGATGGATTGTTTCTTAAAATAATAATGTAGAACTATTCCGGTGATAACCAGACCTATTGCTATTATCTGAGCTTGGGTGAGGGCCAGATTGCCTGTCAAAGTATATCGCTGGTTTACCCTGATAATTTCTATTAAAAATCTTTCTAATCCGTTTAAAATAAGGTAAATACTAAAAAGATGCCCGGCATACTTCAGCCTTTTACGCATTCTCCAAAGCACAAGGAAAAAAAGTGTGCATAGAATGGTTTCATAAATCGGCGTGGGGAATACAGGATGTTCAAGAACAAAGCAATGGGCCCCTGTGCAATCGGCTATGGGTATCCCTTCATTGATAATATTGTGCGGATAGTTGAAAGCCCACATCCAATCGGGCAGAAAACTAAGCAAGGCAGGCTTAGGATTGGGATTAGGAATACCCCAACATCCGTCACCCGAAAGTTGGCATCCTATTCTGCCAACAGCATAGGCAAGCATTAGAGCGGGAGCTGCTACATCTGCAATATGATACCAGGCTATGCCATTGCGTCGGGCGTAAATTACCACAGCGATAGCAGCCACAATTAGTCCTCCGTAGAAGGCAAGACCACTGAACGAAAATATCGTTCCCAAAGGGTCTTTGGCTAATTCATCAAGGTGCTCAACAACATCGAAAAGCTTGGCACCTGCAATACCAAATGCCGCCGCAACTACAAGGAAATTCAGGGTGAGTTGTTGTGGGGCAATCTTTATGAATTCGGTTTTGGGCTTTGGAAGTTTTTTCCGTCGCTTATCGTACCAGGTAAGAAAACCTAAAAATAGAGCAGTGATTATTCCCCCCAACTTACTACCCGCTCCCGACAATAAATAGTCTTGGGGATGGTCGGCAAAATAACTATAGTTACCAAAAATCCCGAAAAATTTGAGGCCTATGAAATACCCGAATAGGAGCGAGGTTAATATTTCGGTTACTGAGGCGGGTTGTCCCACAATAATTTTCTTCACTGACACAGGAATGAGTCCTTGCTGATGTTTTCTTTTCAACTCAAAATAGACCACAAGGCCGGCTGCCACAAAGGCCATGGCAACCATAAACCCATAGCTTTGTATTGGCAAGTTAATTTGCGTGCCCAGAAGGTCATTGATTAAGTCGCTGATTTTGGGATACATATTCGCTCTTTATCAAATGGATAAGTTAGCTGCAAGCTACTCAAATTCACTGGATATGAAAAGGGGGTCTTTTATTCAGGTAAATAAAGGTAATGTCCTTTTTCATCGGTGATGTTTAGTGTAGTACGAATCAATGTATTGATAAGGTCAGGATTGTAAGGAGTTTTCACCCTGATATAATTCTCGGTAAATCCGCCCATCATGCCGTTTTCATTATCCGATTCAAACAAAATGCTGACTTCCAGCCCACGGCATGACTGGTAGAAGGCAGCCAGTTTGGTCTCAGATAATTCATGCAAGATTTTACTCCTTAATCGCTTAACAGAGGGTTCTAACTTTCCTGCCTTCATCGAAGCAGGTGTGCCGGGCCGATCGCTGTAGGTGAAAATGTGCATGTATGAAACCGGCAGACTTTCCAGAAAATGATAGGTTTCGTTAAAGAGCTCCTCTGTTTCGCCCGGAAAACCAACAATGACATCCGCCGCAATACAAGCATGAGGCATTAGCTCTTTAATTTTAAACACCCTTGAGGCAAAAAGTCGGGTGTCGTATTTGCGACGCATCCACCGTAAAATGGTATCGGAACCCGACTGAAGGGGTATGTGAAAATGGGGCATGAGAATTTCGGAACTCGCCACAAGTTCAATGATTTCGTCCGTCAGCAATTCTGGTTCAATGGAAGAAATACGCATTCGTTCCACTACACGTTCTTCGTTAGCCTTTCTGAGAAAGTCAATGAATTTTTCCCCATTGCGGCGGCCAAAATCGCCAATGTTGACCCCGGTGAGCACTATTTCTTTCACACCCGTTGCTGCTGCCTTCCGGGCAGTATCTAAGGCTTGCTCAACAGTAGCACTGCGCGATCTGCCACGGGCATAGGGAATTGCACAATAAGTACAAAAATGATCGCAGCCATCCTGGATTTTTAAAAAGGAACGGGTTCTGTCTCCCGAAGAGAAGGCCGGATAAAATTGGCCTTCTGGGGCAAATCCTTCCTCCTTTTCGTGGCAGGGCTGATAATTTCCGGTTTCCTTGTCTATTATAGTTTTACCTTCGATTATTGCTGGTAAATCAAATTTATTCTGATTCCCCAAAACCACATCCACTCCTTCAATTCTGCGGATACTTTCAGCCCTGAGTTCTGAATAACACCCAATCACTGCTACCCTTGCCGATGGATTTCTCCGGATAGCCTGATAGATAGCTGCCCGACTTTTTTTCTCTGCCACCTGGGTGACTGTGCATGTATGAATCACGTATACATCGGCCTCCTCAGAAAATTCGGTTATCTCGTAACCTAATTCCCTGAATCTTCTGGCTAAAGTTGAGGTTTCAGAAAAATTAAGCTTACAGCCAAGTGTATGAAATGCTATGCGTTTGTTAGACATTTAGGTTTTAAACCTGATTTTTAAGGAACATTA
>DDBO01000145.1 GCA_002332755.1 Bacteroidales bacterium UBA2030
ATGGCTATGGGGCTTTATCAGATTAAAGACCTACGCCTATTTTTCGAAAATGACCTTCGTTTCCTGCGCCAATTCGAATCGGCTTTCTGACAAATTCATAAATCCATCTGATATTCAAAAGGGCTACCCACAAGCATCAGGGTGGCTTTTTTTGTGAATAGTTGTCAATCCTTGGGTTCAGAAAATACCACTCATTACCAATCCCAGGGCCAACATCCACAGTAACATGAGGCCGGTTCTGTAAAGAATCCCCCGGTAGGCCTGTTCGCTCCCCTTTCGAAAATAAAGCAAGAAACCTGATAAGAGGCCAATAAAACCTAACCCCAGAAACAAAAAGTCGCTTTGCATTTTCAGCAAGTAAAAAACACTCCCCAGTAGGCCGAAAGAAAGACCTAATGACGACAGGCGAAACCATATCCCTATGCCGGGCTTGTACCACAATACCATATAAACCATAGCCTGTATGAGGGCAGCCAAAAGCAGTATACTGCCACCCAGGGCTTTACCACTGAAAAACAGGGCTGCGCCTGACAGCATTAACGGATAAAGAATAAGCTCATACCAGCCCAGGTACTGGTAAAACCTGCTGGCCATCACTTCAATTTTCCTGGGTGTAGCGGGCGATTCCATGGATAAAAATTTCCGGTAAAGGTATGACTAAAACCGGGGATTATAGAATAGTGCTGATATTCCGGATTTTTGGGAGCCCCTGCACAAAAAACTTTTTTGCGAAAATCCGATAAAGGATGCAGTTATACATCATACTCTTTTTAAATGGTTTTGGGACGTACCCTCTTGATGTGCCTGGCCAAAATCAGAAAATCAGTTGTTTACAGTAAATTGGCAAGAGAATGATTTGTGGTGAGCGAAAATTTCAGGTGGAATAAGATACTGGAGAAGGGGAGAGTATAGCCAATGAACTGACTTGCCGTTAACACCAGATTTTACGACGCACGTTTTATCCTCACGAGAATAGTTTTTTCTCCAAGGCTTGATGCGGTTTTACAGGAACACCCCCTGTGTAGACCTTAATCAGAAACAGTGTATTTTACAGGAGCAGGCATACTCTGAAAAGCTATATTCACTTTTTGCCGGACTGACCTTTTTCGATAATCTCCAGACTTAGGCAACCTTTGCCCATCCCGTAAGACAATGATTGTTCTGAACCTTTTAGGATTTTGCCACACAAATAAGGGACAAGCCGACAATTTTCACAAAACTGTAAATACACCAAAAAAGTTGGTGCGAGGCATAACGTTAGAATAAGCACTGCACCCGCTATTGCGCCAAACCGCTGGTATTGGCTTTTGCTCTAAAGTACTTGTCTGCAAATTATTGTCAGTATTGGCTTATCTTGTTAATGTATGTCGGTTTTGCGGGTTTTGAAAGGGCGAGAGTTTTTTAAAAACCAATGTGTTCTGCACAGGCTTTGGATGCTCACTAACAAAATGTGGGCCCGTGCCTTGGCTTTTGGGGTTACGGTTCCGAAAGCATTCGTAGGCTTGCTAATAGCCTGGGCATTTCATCTAATTAAATGGGTGGAAGTCCTAACTCTTTTAGAAATTGATTATGCGTTTCTCTTGCCTTGTTTATTTCTTTTTCAATTTCAATGAGTTTTTTGTTTACCTCTTGTAGGTCAATGATTTCCTCTTCTATGGCTGTGCTTACATACCTTGAAATATTTAAATTGAAATCGTTTTGCTCTATTTCTTCCATAGATACTCTGCGGGAGTAGCGAGGTTCTTCAGAGCGGTTTTTGTAAGTGTTAATTATCTTTTCGATATGTTCGGGTAGCAAGGTGTTCTGCCGCTTGCCTTTTTCGTAGTGTTCAGCGGCATTGATGAATAACACATCGTCAAACTTTTTGCACTTCTTCAGTACCAAAATACAAACCGGAATGCCCGTGGAGTAAAACAGATTGGCAGGAAGTCCGATAACGGCGTCGATATTTCCGTCTTCCAATAATTTTTTTCGGATTCTATGTTCTGCTCCTCCTCTAAACAAAACCCCGTGAGGTAAAATGATGGCCATGGTGCCTTCTTTACTCAGGAAATGAAACCCATCTAACAGAAAAGCAAAGTCGGCAGCCGACTTGGGTGCCAGCCCGTAACTTTTGAAGCGAAAATCTTCTGCCATGGCCTCTGTGGGTTCCCAACGATAGCTGAAAGGGGGATTGGCCACGACGGCATCAAACTCCAGTTTTTTCGATGGGTTTATTTCTTTCAGAATGTCCCAGTCGTTGAGTAAAGTATCTCCATGATGAATCTCAAACTCAGTGACTTTGACACCATGCAACAGCATGTTCATGCGTGCCAGGTTGTAGGTGGTGATGTTTTTTTCTTGTCCGTATATTTTGCCGATGGTTCCTTGGGTTTCTATCATTTTTTTACGAACATTGAGCAATAACGAACCCGAACCACAGGCAAAATCCAACACCCGTTCTATTTTTTTCTTTTCGCCTTTGCCTGGGTCCTGGCTGTCGAGGATTACAATCCGTGAAAGAATGTCTGAAATGCGTTGCGGTGTGTAAAATTCGCCTGCTTTTTTGCCCGAACCTGCGGCAAACTGCCCAATCAGATACTCGTAGGCATCACCCAGGATGTCGCTATCGGCAGGAAATTGGTTAATGCCTTCGGTAATTTTCAGAATGATATTGCAGAGTTTTTTGTTGCGTTCTTCGTAGTTCTTTCCCAGTTTTTCAGAATCCAGATTGATTTCGGAAAACAAGCCTTGAAAGGTGCTTTCAAATGATTCGTTTTCGATGTATTTAAAACCCTCTTGCAAAGTGCTGAGCAATTCTTTGTTTTGGGTTTTGGCTAAGTAGACAATATGGTTCCACAGGTATTGGGGTTTGATAACATAATGAATTTTCTTTCGCATCTGGCTTTCAAATGTGCCGATATCCTGCGGATTTTGCTCGTACCAGATGGAGAGCGATGTTTTGCCACCGTTACCCTGTAGCCCGGGATAATCCCTGCCTAATTCCTTTTTGGCTGCTGTTTCATAATTGTCGCTGAGGTATTTCAAGAACAAAAACGACAACATATAATCGCGGAAATCATCCGCATTCATGGCACCTCGCAATTCATCTGCGATTTTCCAGAGTGTACTGCCTAACTGGATTTGAACTTGTTGCGTCATTTTATTTCTCTTGAAATCTATTTTTCAATGTTAGTATTTCGCTTATTCTTCTGCCTGATTTAGATTAGGAAACAAACCCTGCAGCAATCCTTTTTTGTGTTGTTTCAGGACCTCTATTTTTTGGCTTTGGGCGGTGATGAGTTCGTCTAAAGACGAAAGGCAATCAGCTATTTTTTGTTGTTCTTGGGGA
>DDBO01000151.1 GCA_002332755.1 Bacteroidales bacterium UBA2030
AAATTCGAAAGAGTAGCCATTATACAGAAAAAGCAAAGGATAATCCTCAATTAGATTTTGTTGCAAAAAAAATTCAACTTTTCCCCTTCGATCCCAATTTACTGGAAGAAGAAGGTTGGAGAAGACTCGGCCTTCCCGCAAGAACTATAAAAGCTATCCTTGCCTATCGTAAGGCGGGGGGTAAATTCAACAAACCAGAAGACCTCAAGCGTATCTATACTCTCACTCCGGATGATTATCAGCGCATAGCTCCTTATGTGGCCATTGAAAGAGCCCGGAAAGATAGCATTAAGTCTTTAGTTCCTCGAAAAGGAGACTTTTCGGCCCCACCTATTCCAATCATTGATTTGAACAGTGCAGATACATTGCAATTGCAGGATTTGCCGGGTATTGGGCCTACTTTTGCCAGACGTATATGGAAATATGGACAACGTCTGGGCGGTTATCATAATTCGGAACAATTACTCGAGGTTTATGGAATGGATGCCTCAAGGCTTGAAAAAATTAAGCCTTATATTATCATTGATACTACGAAAATCAGAAAGATTGACTTAAATCAAGCTTCGTTTAAAGATTTGTTACGTCATCCTTATCTTGAATATTACATGGTGAAGGCAATTGCCGATTACCGCCAAAAACATAATGGTATAAAAGAGATTAGCGAATTGAAAATATTGCCCTTGATGTACGATGAGCTATATAATAAATTAAGACCTTATCTTGCTATCAACCCTGAATACATAATTTCGCAATGATGAAACTGCGTTTTCTGCTACAAGTTTTACTGTTAGTATTTATCATTCGTGTATATGCCCAAACCAGGGTGGATAGCTTGTTGGATTCTTATTTTGACGCAGTCGGGCGAGATCCGCAAAAGGCTATGCAGCTGGCATTCAAGGCACTGGAGGCAGCGCGTGCTATCCATGATCGGCATAATGAGGCAGTTGCGCTTGAATGCATCGGCGTACAGCATTATTATAGAGGTAATTACGCCGATGCAAAGAATTACTTACATGAAGCAGAGAATTTATATCGTAAAGATGGATCGCATAAGGGTTTGGCTAGCGTTTACAACAATTTAGGCCTTGTAGAACAAGACCTTGGCAATTATTCCCGTGCAATAGCCTGTTTTAGTTTTGCGCTGATAAACGATGAGAACGAGGGTGATCATAGGGGTAAAGCGATTACCCTCAATAATCTTGGTACCGTTTATTTATATAGAGGGGAATATGACAGAGCCTATGATTATTTCAAACAATCTTTAAGATTGGGTAAGCAAATGTCGGAAAACGAAGCGATAGCCAATGCCCTGAATAATCTCGGTTTGTTTCACCTGGAAATGCAGAGTTTCGATAGTGCCCTTTACTATTTCAGAAAGGCCCTACTAATGGCTGATGCGGATTCAGATCTTTATGGTGCATCGATTGCTCGTATAAATCTGGCCATGGCTTATGCCGGACTTTATCTTTTCGACAGTGCCGACCTAAGCTTCGAACAGGCCCTGCCCGCCATTGAATTACTGAGTGACCCAGACCTGGAAATGGAATATTTGATTCACTATTCAGAACTGGCCTTGCTTAAGAAAGATTATAATGATGCATTGCTTAAATTGCTTGCAGCCCAAAAAATCAATAATCGGCTGGAGCAGAAAAAGAAATCGGCTGAAATTTTCAGGAGAATGGGTTCTGTTTTGGCGCGCAGCAGAGATGTTGAGCATGCTTTTGCTTATTTCCATCTGGCAAAAAATATCGCCATTACCGTAGGACTGACGCCAGAACTTGCTGCTAACTATGCTGAACTATCGCTGGCCCATGGTATTCATTTGAATTATGATAGTGCACGGTACTTTATGGAAAAATTTGCTGAACTGAAGTCGAAAATGCTGGTGAATGCGCCTGATAGCACCTCCATTGCTCCCATTCAAACCGCAGCAAAAATCGATCATCCGCGTGGGTTTAAATTGTTTCTTAACATTGGTATTGCGTTGGGCTTATTTTGGATATTGTTGATGTTATTTATGCGTTTGGCCCGAAAAAAAAAGGTGGATTCAAAAACAACATAAACCGTATTTTTTCGTAATGATATCAAGGATTTATAAATTTGTACCCATAAACTAGACTTATGAAAAAGATTTTCAATTTTAGCGCATTTACTTTTATCCTTTTAGCTGTATTCATTCTGGCTTCCTGCGATCAGGAAGACGTTAATCGCCCTGTGACGCAGTATCAGGTGAAATACCTTGTTGTAAGCCATTTGAAGAATAAATCAGATATTTACGTGCGATATTTTAACCCGAAGTATTCAAACATAGTCTCTGAATACTACGATACAATTAAAGAATGGTCATTCGAATTTAAAGGCAAGACCTTTGATCATCTTTATCTGGAAGCCTTTACTGTAAGAGACAGTGCTTTGTTGGAGGTGCAGATATTGGTAAACAATGAAGTTGCAACCAAGGACATTGATAGTTGTCCGTGGCCAGTAACCTGCGATACCAACCGCGCAGTGGCTACTTTTACCCTACAGTAATTCGTTGCGGCAGAAGGGGTTTAAAAACATGGCAAAGCAAAATATTTTTCGGACTTTCCCCGGTACATTCTGGGTGGCCAATACTATGGAATTGTTTGAGCGTTGGGCCTGGTATGGGTTTTATATGGTTCTGGCGCTTTACCTAACAGGCTCTACCGATACTGGAGCCCTGGGATTTACCCAGGAGCAAAAAGGCAATTTGATGGGGCCTGTCACTTTTTTACTTTACCTTCTTCCGATTATCACTGGAAGTATAGCCGACCGCTATGGCTACAAGCGGGTCTTACTGGTGGCTTTCCTTGTCCTTTCATCAGGATACTTCTTGCTGGGGAGGGTAAAAAGTTATTGGGCCTTTTACTTCCTTTTTATGTATCTGGCTGTCGGAGCTGCTTTGTTCAAGCCTATCATCACTGCCACTGTTTC
>DDBO01000216.1 GCA_002332755.1 Bacteroidales bacterium UBA2030
TAAAAATAAGACAACTATGAGCTAAGACCTTTAATCATTCCGCATAAAACCAAAACAAACAAACCAATGAAAAAAACAATTCAAGTCATTTTATTGATGGTTTGTGGTCTGATATTCTCGACTCAGGCGCATACTGAAAAGGCTCCACGCGTTATTTTGATTGGAATCGATGGTATGTCAGCAGCTGGCTTTCAGCATGCTTTTACTCCCAATTTAGATCAAATCGTAAAAGATGGCCTGATAACGCTAAACGCCAGGATTGCCATGCCATCGGTAAGTGCACCCAATTGGGCTACTCATTTGATGGGCACAGGACCAGAACAGCATGGCGTGACATTTAATGGCTGGACACCGGCTACAACCGTTCTTTCGCCATTGTGCGCAGATAACTTAGGCTACTTCCCTTCGGTTTTCACGGTTTTCCGACAACAAAGACCTGATTTAAAAACCTGTTTTTTCTACGATTGGAAAGAATTGGCGGATATGTTTAATCCTGCTGATATTGGTTATTCGAAATATCAGCAACCAGAGCAATTCCGGGAAAATATCAAGGAAGCGGCTGATTATATTGTGACACAAAAGCCTGATTTTGCCTTTCTCTACATTGGACACCCGGATGAAGTGGGTCATGAGTATAAATGGGAATCTCCGGAATACTTAAAAGCCATTGAAGACGTGGATAGTGCTTTGGGTTATTTATTTGATAAATTACGGGAGAAGGGTTTGTATGACGATACTTTTATTTTGGTGGTTTCCGACCATGGTGGGGTAGAATATAGCCATGGCGGGTTGAGTGCGTCTGAAATGAATGTGCCTTGGATCATAAAAGGCCCGGGAATTGTTCAGGGAAGAATGTACTCATTACCCCTCAATACCCTGCAAACTGCTCCGACCATTGTTTCTTTATTTGGCTTGAGTCTTCCCTCATGTTGGATTGGCAAGCCCGCAGAATTAATTTTTTCGAAAGACGGAGGAGCACCCTTACATAAAGATATATATGTGCCGGCGCCTGAATTACCTTTCCTGAAAAATATGTCCGATTCTCCTGTGAGGTTTGAAATAAAGTCACCTTATAAAGATTTGGTAGTTAGATATGAAATAGGTGATGTATTACCAACCGTTGCAAGTCCGGTCTATACTGGTCCAATCATTCTTGAAAAGAGCTGTACGGTTCAAGCGGCTGCTTTCAAAGACAAGGTTATGAGCAAGGTTGAAAAAGCAGAATTTATAAAGGTATGTCCCATAGAATCTTATGGACTTGAACCCGAACCTTCGCCCCGATATGCAGGTAATGGACCATCCTCTCTTTTCGATAAGAAAGAAGCCTCGGCTGATTTTAAAGACAAAGCATGGTTGGGTTTTGAAGGTAGCAATGTTACCCTATCCATGGTAATGAAAGCTTCCGGTTCTAATAAAGTTGTGATTAGCTGTTTACATCAACCCTCATCCTGGATATTTGCTCCAAAAGGTATCAAGGTAGAAGGTTCTACAGACGGCAGCAAATGGCAACAATTGGGCCAATGGTCGGCAGAATCAGCAACTGCTAAAATAAAATCTGGTAAACTCCAATTGGAAGTGCCTTTAGCGTTGTCAGAAAGTAAGATTCTAAGAGTCTATATTCAATCTATGGGAACCTGTCCCGATGGACACCCTGGCTCCGGGCATGCTGCCTGGTTGTTTATAGATGAAGTATGGGCAGAATAAATTTGTTAAAATTAAACAGTTAAATATCAAATGATAAGAAAAATATTGTTTTGGGGATGTCTGTTTTTTATTCCCTGGGTATCGTTTTCACAGGCGCGCGATACCAGCGACAGTTGGGAAAGTCTAAGGGCGAGGCCTTATCCGCAATGGTTTTCGGATGCTAAATTAGGTATCATGATTCACTGGGGGGTATACTCAGTGCCTTCATATGGTGGAGCTGAATCGTATGCTGAATGGTTTCTCAGAGGCATGATGGCCGGGTCTCCATTGCGACAAAGTTTTGTTAAAAAGGTATATGGAGAGAATTTTACTTACCGGGATTTTGCTCCATTATGGAAAGCAGAGCTATGGAATCCGGATGAATGGGCTGAAATTTTCAAAAAATCCGGTGCCGGTTATATTGTACTGGTAAGTAAACACCATGATGGATTTTGTTTGTGGCCAAGCAAATATGCCCCTCAATGGAATAGCATGGAAATTGGTCCCCATCGAGATATTGTCGGAGAGTTGGGTCAGGCGGTTCGAAAAAAAGGCTTGCACTTTGGACTTTATTATTCCTTGCCGGAATGGGGGCATCCTTTGCATCGCTGGTACGACGACCCTCCTGAAACTATTACCCCTTATGTAGAAAAACATATGATGCCTCAATTCAAAGAACTGATTTCCAAATATAAGCCTGATTTACTTTTTACGGATGGTGAATGGTATAACACTGCCGAGCAATGGCATGCCAGGGAACTAATCTCATGGTATTACCGTTTAGTGGGACCTGACGCTATTGTGAATGATCGCTGGGGGCACGGGGCTGATATAGGATTTCGAACGCCTGAATACAGTTCTGCCGGTTTGATCACCGATAGACCCTGGACGGAAGTAAGAGGCATGGGACGTTCATTTGGGCTGAATCGCAACGAAAAGCTTAGTGCATATATTACGGGAAAAGACTTAATACATCTTTTTGTAAGAACAGTGGCTTATGGCGGGGGATTGATGCTGAATGTGGGGCCGGCTGCAGATGGCAAAATTCCCCTGATTCAACAAGAAAGGTTAGAGCAACTGGGTCAGTGGCTCTCCATTAACGGTGAAGCCATCTATGGTTCCCGCCCCTGGAGAAAATTCGGAGAAGAAAAACAGGTTGAATTAAGGCGTATTGATAGCCTAATCAATTTCGACTGGGTTCGCAATTCGCCGGGCTATCCTATTATCGAAGACCATTTCACTGCCGAGTGGAAAGGATTTATACTTCCCCCAATTACGGGGAAATATGTTCTCACGGCTCAGTGCGACGATGGTTTGCGCTTGTGGATCGATGGAAAACTGGTTTTGGATAAATGGAATGCAGCTTCTGAAGGAAATGAATCGGAAGCTATGAGAGAAAACCTGTCAGACAATCATCTTGCAGAGTATTTTTTCGAAAAAAATAAAGCCTATCCTATCAGAGTTGAGTACCGCGAAGAGGTTCAGAATGCCTCTGTAAGTTTA
>DDBO01000064.1 GCA_002332755.1 Bacteroidales bacterium UBA2030
ATTCCCTTATTAATGAGATGAGAGGAGATATCAAAGTGAAATCCAAACTTGGAGAAGGTACTTTGTTCACTGTGACCCTTCCTTTGATTGGGAACAATAAAATTAAACCCGCAGATAAATACATTTGAAATTCAAAGCGCTGAAAATGAAAGAAAAACTTAATATACTGATTGTAGATGATGAGGCAGATATACGTAAGGAACTCGAAGAGATGCTTCAAGTGCTTTACAATGCCACAGTCTTTGAAGCAGGCGACCGTGATGAAGCATGGACCCATCTTCAGCAACGGGCTTTGGATATAGTTTTTTTAGATATTAGAATGCCAGGTGTGGATGGACTTACCCTGCTTGGTGAAATAAAAGATAACTGGCCCGAAATTGAAGTTATTATTATTTCCGGCCATGGGGCAATGGATTCTGTTATTCAGGCTATTCGAAGTAAGGCCACTGATTTTTTGCCCAAACCATTTACTTCAGAAGAAATTCAAGCGGCCATTGAACGTACTCAACGATTCAGAGAGCTCAAGGAACGCATTACCAATCTTGAGTCATCTTTTCAACTCCTGTCATCGGGCATTCAGAAAAAGCTGGGACACGGCTTTATTGCTGAAAGCAATGCGATGAAAGAGGTGGCTGAGATGGTTCGCAAGGTAGCTCAAAGTGACAGTACAAGTGTTCTCATTATTGGAGAAAGTGGAACAGGAAAAGAGCTCATTGCCCGTTCCATACATTTCCTTAGCCCTCGAAAAGACAAATATTTCTATGCTGTCAATTCTTCTGCAATTACTGAAACTTTATTTGAATCTGAGTTTTTTGGGCATACTAAAGGAAGCTTTACTGGAGCCAGCGAAAACAAAACAGGTTGGTTTGAAGTTGCCAATCATGGAACACTTTTCCTCGACGAAATAGGTGATTTGCCTTTGGGACTCCAAACGAAATTTTTGCGTGTTCTGGAAGAAAAGAAAATCAGCAGAGTAGGAGCTACCCGCGAAATTGACATTGATGTGCGTATCATAGCCGCAACAAACCAGGATCTTGAAAAGCTCACCGAAGAGAAGCGTTTTCGGCTTGATCTCTATCACCGCCTAAGCACATTTATCATTCACGTGCCCCCATTACGCGAACGAAAGGAAGATATCCCCTTGCTTTTAAATTATTTTACTGAAGAATTTTCACGTAAACTCAACAAAAAAATCAGAGGAATTGAAGTGAAAGCAGTAGAAATGCTCATGGAATATCACTTTCCTGGAAACGTTCGCGAATTGCGCAATATGGTCGAACGTGCTGTCATCCTTTGCGAAAAGGATCGCTTGCGACTTAGTGATTTTCAAACTACCCGTGCCCTCCAGCAGCGAAGTAAACCTGGTAACGGTGATTTTGAAACCTTAAACCTCGAAGAGTTGGAAAAAGCCGCAATTATTAAAGCTATTAAAAAAGCGAATTATAATAAATCGGCTGCTGCTCGAATGCTAAATATCTCATTTCAATCGCTCGACAGAAGAATCAAAAAATACAATCTCACTTTTGACCAACGCCTTACTTGAGAGCCCCTCCCATACAATGAATGATACATTTCCGGCAATTGTTGCATCTCGAGGCGTCAATGGTGAGGGTTCCTGAAAATAAGCGCACAGCCTTTTGTGGACAAAGCCTTTCACATCGACGACAATCTCTGCAAAATCTTTTATCATAAACGGGTCTCACTTTTTTAAAACCCCCTTGTTCGCCATAATTGTGATCCGAATTACCAGTATCTTTTCTATGGACAGTTTCCCTTTTATTGTGCGGGTTGTTTATAGCAAACCACTGACCGTGATAAGTGTACCACGATGCACCACATAAAGGGCAGGTTATAACTCCTGCTACATTTTCGGTTAAAATTTGCCTGCAACACTCATCCATAGTACTGTAAACAATGAGGACAACATTTAGTTGAAGCCTCCTCTAAAAATGCATAATTTTGCAGTATATTCATTATCAAAATATGGCATGCCACACAATTCTCATTGTTGAAGACGATCTGATTAACCAAAAACTTGTACAAACAATATTGCATAACCTTGGCTATGCTACACGTATTGCTGACAATGGCTTGCAAGCTTACGAAATTGCTAGCTCAGGTGAGGTTTGTGCTGTTTTGATGGACATAGAGCTTCCCTTGCTGGATGGAATAAAAACCGTTCAAAGAATCAGAGAATATGAGAGGAAGAATGGAGGCCATATCCCTATTATCGCCATGACAAATTATTCAGACAAAGAAAGGCGACAAGAGTATTTGCGCTCAGGAATGGATGGCTGCCTGAGTAAACCTTTCAAACCTTTTGAACTTGCTGAGATTCTAAAAAACTATGGTATTTGAATATGTCGACTCATCCTTATTTTACAGAGTTCGATGCATGCCGCATTTGTCCCAGAAAATGTGGAGTTAATAGAAACCAAGGGAGAAGGGGTACATGCGGATTGGATGCCCGGTTAGCCGTTGCCTCAATAGTCAGGCATAGAGGGGAGGAGCCACCGGTGAGTGGGCCCAATGGTATCGCCAATGTATTTTTTATGCATTGCAATTTGCAGTGTGCTTATTGTCAGAATTTTCAAATCAGCAGTACCACTTGCTCAACTGATGGGTTCATTTTTACAGTTGAACAAGCTTGTGACGAAATTGCAAGATTGCTTGATTCGGGATGTGGAGCTGTTGGTTTTGTATCTCCTTCACACTATATTCCTTACGTGAAAGTTATAGTGTCCGAAATCAGACACAGAGGATACAATGTCCCCTTCGTTTACAATACGAATGCTTATGATTTGGTAGAGCAAATTCGTGACCTCGAAGAATATATTGACGTATGGCTTCCTGATTTTAAATATGCACAAACTGATTTGGGCCGCAAACTGAGCCGCGTTCCTGACTACCCTCAGGTTGCGCTTTCAGCCTTAAAAGAGATGTACCGGCAAAAAGGTAATACACTAATTATTAATGAACACGGATATGCTGAATCAGGGATTATTATAAGGCACCTGGTTTTACCTGGCCATATAGATAATAGCTTACAAGTGCTCGACACTATTGCCTGGGAGTTAAGCACAGGTATACATATTAGCCTCATGTCGCAATACAATCCCGCATTTTATCAGGGTGAAGAGATTTCACTCAAACGCCCTCTTAACTTCCATGAATATTCGGAAGTTGTGGAAAAATTTCATGAATTGGGATTTTACCGAGGCTGGATCCAGGACATGGATAGTTTTGGCCATTACAATCCTGACTTTGAACAGGAGCATCCTTTTGAAACGACGAAATAGTTTACCCTGCTGCTTTTTGTTGACCGAAATTTTGTTTGGGCTTTAATATCTGATTTACAGGTGTAAAATGTTCCCGAAGCAAGGGCCAATTTTCAGGAAACTGACGCAAAAGCTCCTGAATGCGATCATGGTGTTTCTTTATGGCATCGCTAATGGCTGGTGCCGATATGGGTTTATCGCAAAACAAACCGAGGTTTTTCCCAGTAACCGGAAGATTTTTCTCGATAACCTGCCGTGTGGCTTGTTCAAGGCGGTTAAGCAATTCAAGGGTTCGCTGAATTTTATCATCGTGTTTCTTTTCATCTGCTTTCCCTTGAGCTTTCGATTTGATTTCATGCCCATCAAAGCGGAGGTGCCAATCGTAAATTGTTATCTCCTTGCTTGTCCCTTCATTTAATGTATGGGCAAAAATGCAGGCTTCAACGATTGCCTTCCGCAGTAAGGTAATGTCGCCTGAATAGTTTCTTATCAACAATTCTGCTTCTGAGGACAAATGGATTTTTATACCTTTTTGGAGGGCGTATTCCCCAATGATATCCAATGCCAGGTTTATCAGGCTTTGGCCAATATTTTTTTGCATACTTTCCAAGCGGGAGCGTTCCTGTTGAATTTTTTGGGCCAGGAATCGGGTATTGGCTACAAAGCGCTGAAAATGATGTGAGTCGTTTTGATAGGACTGAAGCAAAGTGAGGCTTACTCTATAAGCCATTTCTGCCAATAGATCCTTGCGCGCTGTGTCAAGTTCTTGAAGTCCTGCATTGACCCCTTTGATAATTTTTCGGGGGTCGAAAAACAAATAGAGTAAGTCACGATTTGAATCATCAGGATTGCTTAAACGTAATACCAAGATGTTGCGTTGAAATTCATCAAAAATAACTGGAACATAATTACTTCTGCGGGTTTCGAAAGGCAAATCTTTATTTACCAACCATTCGTACGACTTCATTTCTCTCCGACGAGTAAAAAAATAGCCGTAAAATTCATGAATATCCAAAGGTTCAGCTTTCGTTTTCTCCTCCGCTGATATCATTAGAGAATAAGCCTGAAGCTTATTTAAATCTCGATTATAAAACACGGTTAATAAGCGTTCGAGCCCCGAGAAAGCCTCTGAAGCAAAATGAAGCAAGCGCAACATAGGGTGCTCGTAAAAAGGTAAGTCGGCGCTCATTAACAGATTACTATATGTTTATTCACAAAGATAATTAAATTAAGCAAAGTTAATTCAGTTAAGTTAAATTTTGGCACAATTAAGCAGCTTAATGAAGTTAAACTTAATTCTCAATTAAGCGAAATAACAGACTTAATTGTCTATTTTACAGCATCATAATAGATTAATTTTGCTTAAAAATTAATTTCAGAAAAAGTATGCGTAGTGAAATATTTAGAGAGATTGAGGAGAGTAGACGCCGTTTTCTCGACGAAGCTGCTGCAGCATTAAATACAAATCTGACTTATTTCATACCTTTGGAAGGAAATACCTTGCATAACGAAAAAATGGAGGAACCATTTTATGAAGAAAGCCCTGGAACCGATGAGAAAAAAATATTTCCTTCCGAAAATCCAGAAAAGACCTCCTCATCCAGACGACTAAAACTTCTTCAATACTTTTCCAATTTAATCCGAGCCTACTTATAAAAGTTAGCTTTTTATAAAAACGAGTATAGGTCAACCATCTGCACTTTAAAGTCGACTTCTAATTTTTAGATACTGTCCCAACCTGGATTCGAGATCCTGCATCATAAAAATTAATTCAACTTATCAGTTTTGTACCTTTGCATGCTTTAAAAACATCCGCAATGTCAGTATTTTGTGAAACAACCTTTTGGGGCATTCCCTTTATAAACCCCGTGAATTTCATGGAGCTTTTGGTTCGGTTTATTTTCAATCTTATCTCCCTAATTATTCTGGTTCGTTACATTTATTACGTCACTGCAAGGCGTAAAACTTACCTTTTTACCTACATGCTCATTGGCATTACCATTTTCTCATTAAGCTATTTGCTTGAAAATGTTAAACTTGAATTGGGTTTAGCTCTTGGTCTTTTTGCTGTTTTTGGCATCATTCGCTATCGGACAGATAACATGCCCATTAAAGAGATGACCTACCTTTTTGTTGTAATTGCACTTTCCATAATTAATGCACTTACAACAGGAATCAGCATAGCTGAGCTTATTTTTACCAATGCAGCCATATTAATAGCTGTGGGACTGGGAGAGTATTTTTGGATGTACCGCCATGAGTCAAGTAAACCCATAGTGTACGATAACCTCGAATACATTAAGCCCCAAAATAAAAAGTTGTTTATTCAGGACCTTGAAAGGCGCACCGGACTAAAAATTAACAGGGTAGAGGTAGGACAAATCGATTTTAGTAAGGAAACCGTTAAGCTGGTGATTTATTATTTTTACGACAAAAAGAAAGTAGACTTTTTTGAAGAGAAGGCATTTG
Organism: Bacteroidales bacterium UBA2030; assembly: GCA_002332755.1. GTDB lineage: Bacteria > Bacteroidota > Bacteroidia > Bacteroidales > TTA-H9 > UBA2030. Next base: position 5,748 of record DDBO01000064.1, read on the forward strand.
ATGAGAACAGTTTCCTTACCAAATAAACTATTATCGGCATCATTGCTGATTCTGCTTTGCCATCTATTGCATGGCCAGCAGCGAACTATTCAGGGCAGAAAATTATTTGCGGATACTTCTCTTTTGAAGGTTGAGGTGCTTTTACCCCTCGATTCCATTACATCGGATGACTGCAAAAATCCTCAATACTTCAATGGCAGAATATTTCTAAAGGATGAAGGTCAAAGCCATGAAATTAAGGTAAAAGCTCGAAAGCGGGCGAAATTTCGCTGCGATCCTGCCAATTGTTCCCTTCCTCCATTCATGTTAAAAATTGACCCTGGCGATGCTCATGGAACTGTATTTCAAGGTTGTAAAAAATTAAAAATTACCCATACCTGCCGTCCTGAGAAAAAAGGGTACCAAAACCTGGTATATAAGGAATATCTTGTGTATAGAATTTTTAACAAAATCACAGATTCTTCATTCAGGGTAAGATTGGCGCACTTAACATACAGAAAAATGCCTTCAGGGGAAGTAATTTACAAGGTGTATGGATTTTTCATTGAGGATGATGATGACCTGGCCCGGCGAATGGGTGCTAAAGTTTTAAATGCTACAAACCTCTCTGATGAATGGTTTGACCCTGCAATGCTTTTCCTCACTGCTTTGTTTGAGTACATGATTGGAAATACCGATTACAATATCGAAACCGCCCACAATATTGAAGTTCTT
>DDBO01000214.1 GCA_002332755.1 Bacteroidales bacterium UBA2030
GACCCCCTGCTTGTAAGGCAGGTGCTCTAAACCAACTGAGCTAAGCTCCCGTCTGCCTTTATTTGCGCTGCAAAGGTACGTTAAATTTTCAATCCTGCAAATTTTTCAACGATTTTAGGGCTGTTTTCTTTTCTTTTATTCTCAAAAAGCCTAAGATTGAAAGAGTTTATCATTTAAAAAAATCAGATGGTAATAATCAAGCCAAGAGTTTTAATGAAAAAGGCTGGCCTTTACGACCAGCCTCCGTACCATTGATTCTTACTTAATGATTATTTCATCGATAAAAATATAAGCATCGCCTCCAGCCCCTAAATGCCATTGAGGTATCTTTCCCAAATTCATGGCTTTTACTTTTACATATCGAGCCTTGAGGTTTATTTTTCCTCCCAGGTCGAGCTTTCGGGCGGTATAATCATCTATAGAAACAGGACTATCGATTGATAATACGGGTTTCCAGTTGCGCGCATCTTCTGATACTTCAAATTCAACTTTTTTAGGAGCCCAGATCCAGGCACCAATATCGTGTATAAATCCTGCTCCAACATAGCTGATAGGCATGATATTCCCCAAATCGACCACAGCCTCAAAGTCGTTGCCCTGGTATCCTTGCCAGCCTCCCAATCTCCAGTTCTCGGGGCCTCTTAATCCGTCAATCAGAGCTTCGGGACCGCCTGCAGTATAGTTGGGGTGAACCTTACTTAAAACTTGAATCCTGCGATTGGTATCAATTTTAACGAATTCAACATCCACAGGATAACTGTATCCCAATGATGGATGCCAGGCAATTGCAGTCAGATGTGTAGTTTGGTTAATTTCAATAGGTCCTTTATAATGCAGCGACTGATTATCAGGAAGACTGCCATCAAGGGTATAAAAAATCTCAGCGCCCGGTGTAAGGGTTGCCATGCTCACCGAAATAGGTTTGCGCACCCGAGTGTCGGTTGTATTGAAATATGGGGAAGTGACCAACTGATCATCTATAACTTCTGCTTTCGGACGTTCATCTGAAGCGAAAGCCCAGGTAAGCGAAGGTTTTTTGCCGAGTTTGAAATGAATATGCCCTCCGGCTATTAAATCCTTGTGAAATACATATGAGTAATTCCAGGGTTGGCCATTAATCTCCATTCCCTGAACATAAAAGTTCTTTTCTGATGGATGAGAAGCAGTAATGCGAAGAATTTTACCATTGGGAAGGTTAATGTCCATTTCGTCGAACCAGGGAGTACCAACAATGTATTGACCTGAAGCCGGATTTACAGGGTAAAATCCCATTGCACTCATAATCAGCCAGGCCGACATTTGGCCGCAGTCCTCATTTCCAATAATGCCATCGGGCTGGTCGGTGTAGAAATGATCCATGATATATCGAACCTTTTCCTGTGTTTTCCATGGCTGACCTACAAAATTGTATAAGTAAGCTACATGATGACTTGGTTCGTTGCCATGAGCATATTGCCCGATGAGGCCAGAGATGTCTTTCATATCTCTTCCGGTAACTTCAGTATTAGCAGAGAACAACTCATCGAGTCGGGCAGCATAAGCACTGTCGCCACCCATCAAACGAATATGGGTATTCACGTCGTGGGGCACATAAAAGTTGTATTGCCAGGCATTGGCCTCAGTATAATTCCAATCAACGGTAGTTGGATTGAAAGGTTCGAGCCATGCTCCTGATATGCGTGGACGAATAAAGCCGGTTGAGGGATCGAAAAGGTTTTTGTAAAACTGGGATGCCTGAATATACTTTTTATAGACTTCTTCCTGGTTCAGGTTCTTTGCAAGCTGAGCAATGCACCAGTCGTCGAAGGCATATTCGAGGGTTTTGCTGACACTTTCGTGCTCTTTGTCTCCGGGCAGATAACCATATTTCCTGTAAACAGGATATCCCACCCTATCAGCATTTACACTATTGATAGCAGCTTGAAGAGCCACCTGGGGGTCGAAACCTTTTATGCCTTTCAACCATGCATCTACGATGACCGGGATGGCGTGATTACCAATCATACACCAGGTTTCGTTTCCAGCAAGTTCCCATACCGGCAGGTTACCGCTTTTTTGATACTGGTTGAGCATAGTACGAATGTAATCCACCGTCCGGGCTGAGTCCAGGATTGTCATCAATGGATGCCAGGCGCGATAAGTATCCCAAAGAGAGAATACTGTGTAATTCGTAAAATTGACAGCCGTATCAATGGCACGGTCCATGCCTCTGTAACGCCGGTCAACATCCATAAAAATATTGGGCTGAAGCATAGCATGGTAAAGGGCAGTGTAAAAGACTTTTAGTTGCCTCGGAGTTCCTCCTTTAACATAGATTTTTGAAAGCTCTTTGTTCCAGGTTTCCCTCGCTTTTTTGCGTGTTTCGTCGAATCCCCACCCGGGAAGTTCCTCTTGAAGGTTTTTCAATGCTCCGGCAGCATCTACCGCAGAAAGAGCCACTTTCACTTCAACAACATCATTTTCGCGGGTGTCGAACCCAACATAGGCTTTAAGATTTGTTCCATTTGCCTTTGTTAGTTCATTGCGCAATGTATCATTTAACGCAATACCTTTTGTGGTAAATGGTCTGGAAAACTCCATATGAAAATACCAGACTTTATCGCTGGCCCATTGCGAACCCCGGCGCATTCCTCTTATTTCGTGATCGTTGATAAACTCGATCCAAGAATCAAGTACTCTGTCGCGGTGCTGAAGGTCGAGGATAAGAAGAGCATTTTCGGTCTTAGGGAAGGTGTAACGATGATATCCCACCCTTGATGTAGCTGTAACTTCAGCCAAGACTTCGGGTTTATCGAGCTTCACGCTATAATACCCCGGTTCGGCAACTTCGCTGGTTTTGCTGAATGGGCTGGAATATTCCGTATTGATGAATACGGGCTCTCCCACCACAGGCATTAACAATATATCTCCATAATCTAAAGCCCCAGTGCCGTTGAGGGCTGTATGCGCAAAACCGTATATAATACTGTCGGAATAATGGTAACCTGAACATCCGTCCCAACCGTTGAGGCGTGTTTGAGGGTTAACCTGTACCATTCCGAAGGGCAAGGTGGCCCCGGGAAAAGTATGCCCATGCCCTGCTGTCCCGATAAAGGGATCTACCCAACGAGCGGGATCATTACCAGTTTCCACCTTTTGCGAACATGCCCCCAAAAGAAGGCTAATCATGACAAAGAAAGTAAGCTTCGAAAAAAATCTCATGGATTTATTTGTTTTTGGTTAAGTACTGGTTCAATGAATAATAGCGTAATTGTTTTTCAAGGGCTTGAATATCCAATGAAGTCTGGCAGAAAACACGATGCTGTTTTCCAGGCCACAGATGAATGTAGTTTTTCGAAAACAGGGCAGGTGTTTCAGATAGGTAAACCTGCAGCCAGGCAACTGGCTGGTCAGCTGAGAAATTCAAGTAATACCCCCCTTTTGTAGGCTCAATTTTACATGTAATATGGGCATTCCTTAGCTTCAGTTGACTCAGCTTGCCAGGAATAAAAGTGGATACCCTTTCAAAACCTTGCCCTTTAATTATTGCTTCAATAATATAATTTCCAGCTTCAGGCAAGAACTTCACAGGCAAAGAAAAAATTTCTTGAGAAGCCA
>DDBO01000104.1 GCA_002332755.1 Bacteroidales bacterium UBA2030
GCCACCGATGCTTATCCTTGCTTTACTGCAGATAATGATGGACCTCAGGGAGTTTCCTTGTATGGTGCATTGCCCAACTACTCCGGATTTATGACTTCAGGTGTAGGTGATTTCTACCAGAACCTCTGGATAATCACCACATACGATGATAAAGGTGTAGTTACTCCGAGGAAAGTACCTGTGGCTGAACTACCCACTGAAATGATGGCTCGTAAGCCCATAATCCCGAGAATTGCCAGCGGTACTTTAACAGCCAATCAGGTGGCCATCAATGGTCCGTATGATGGTGCTAAAGGTGTTATCGGATACAATGTCTACAGAGACGGTGTTCAGGTTAATACCTCATTGGTAACCGACACTACCTATGTTGATTACGTACCTGGTAACGATCAGTATTGTTATGTAGTAAAAGCCGTACATGAAGGATACTTCGGAAATATCGAGTCTGAAGCCACCAATGAAGTATGCCTGACCTTTACTGTAGGTATCAAGGATCCTTCCAATGCTTCGATTTCGGTTTATCCAAATCCCGCCCGCGACTTCGTGAATGTTACTGTTCCGGCTAACATCCGCTCGGTAGAGTTGGTGAACTACCTCGGTCAGAGCATTTACACCCTAAGTCTGCAAGGCGAGGGTACTTATAAACTCAATACAGCCACATACGAATCGGGCGTTTACTTCCTCAGGTTCACTGATACCACTGGAAATACTTCACTCGAAAGAATTACTATAACCCGTTAACGGGACTCTCTGGCTTAATAAAACTGCCCGGTGATGAGCCGGGCAGTTTTTTTATATACATAAAAGCATGCAATTATACTCAATCTTTGTAGGTCGAAATCATTCTTGGATAAGTTTAACCTCAATTTTCCCGGGGTAAAGTGCCTTATGAATACGAACCTTGTATTCAATAGGGTTAATCATAATGGCCTTTATAGAGTATTTTTTTATTGTGCATCATGATCTTGCCGTTGGCAATGACTGTTTCAAGATTTAGGTTTTTATCGAAAATAAGTAAATCTGCATCATAACCCGGTGCTAATTGCCCCTTATTTTTGAGTTTGAAAATTCGTGCCGGATTGCTTGTTAGGGTTTTGAGTGCAATCGTAAGTGGGATATTTTCCTGAAAAACGCTATCTCGCAGTTCATTAAGATTGGAAATGGGCAACCCTCTATCAAGACGGATAAGCTCACCGGTTTTTTCGTTAAATGCCGGAAGTGAGCCACAGGCATCGGAAGAAAAGGTGATATGCTCTATCGGAACACCTGATTCAAGGAGAATTTTAAGCGACTTTGAGGGTTTAACTTCCTCGTCGGGATAATATGGGTAAGAGCTGGTAGTAATATCTAAAAGACCATTTTTTCCATATTTTTTTGAATCTTCGAAAATCCAGGTATTTCTGTTGATGTGGGTAGGCAAAAATTGCCTGAAGTTCAATTCGGTGTTTTCAACAATATCGTAAATGATTTGAAAAGGATTTTTAGCATCGCCCATGTGAATAATTATAATTCCTGCACAACCACCCAGCATGCCTCCAACTCTGACATGAGCGGCCAGTTTGGCCAGATCATTCCAGGTTGGGTTGGAAGAGCGATGGTCGGAAAGGGCAATTTCACCAGCTCCAATAATCTCTTCGAAATAAATAATATCTTTTGCTACATCTCCGGTGATGGTGGGTGTAGGGATTTGATAAGCACCCGTGAGCATCCAGGCTGAAACTCCGTCTGCCCGTAATGCTTTCACCTTCATTAACACATCTATGGGAGAACGTGCAAATCCATCTGTACCCAGGCAACCTATTACAGTGGTAACACCTGCTGATATCATATCGGCAAGTTTTAATTCCGGTGTGCGTGTGGCAGGCCCCCCTTCACCACCGGCACCCGCAATATGTACATGACCATCGATGAATCCTGGAATAACCCATCTTTCTGCAGCATCTATAATTTCCGGTTTAATACATTTTAAGCATTCATTTTGAATGTTTTTTTCAATTGCCAGAATTTTCCCAGCACCCACCAGAACATCATTTATCCCCTCATGTTGAGGACTGTAAACATCACCATATTTAATGAGAAAAAAACTGTCAGCTGTCATGCTATTTAAAATTTGAAAGCTCTATAATAATGATTTAAACATGTACAAATCCAAAAATCGCCTATGATAATTTTCTTTGAGCGAAATTGGAAATTTATTTTGTTATTTTTACAACGATGCCAAATTTAATAACCTATGGTATATATGAATTGTTTGCGGGAATTCTTTTTTGTTTTGTTTTTGGGGATAAACGCAATTTTGTGTGCTCAGCAAGGACATCTTATCATTGCCGGTGGTGGGCTGCAGGAGGATAATAGTGAAGTATTTAATGAGATTGTCAGGTTATCCGGTGGCAGGAGCGCTACTATTGGCATTATTCCGGCTGCCAGTGGGTCGCCTGTGCAATCTTATGAGGCTTTTAAAAAAATCTTAATGAAATATGGATTAGCGGAAAATCAAATCCAACTGATAAGGATTGCAAGCGAAGATGATAATGTTACCGAAGAAGATGAGGCGCTCTGGATGAATAATGCCTATGACTCTTCTACTTGCCGGCGGATAAGAGAATGTAAGGGTATATGGTTTTCAGGGGGAGATCAGATGCGTGTGACCCGTGTTTTATTAACTTCCGAAGGTAAAGACACACCTGCATTAAAGGCTATACGCAGTGTTTTGTTTAGGGGAGGTATGGTAGGAGGTACCAGTGCCGGAGCTGCAATTCAAAGCAAAGTGATGATTGG
>DDBO01000168.1 GCA_002332755.1 Bacteroidales bacterium UBA2030
ATTCCTCAGAAATTTAAGGAATTTGTCAAATCAGATCAGCAGTTAACTGAAATTGAATTGGGAGGTAAAACCTACCTGATCACGCGAAACCCGATTGCAGAGACCGGATGGGAATTTTATTCATTTGTAGATGAAGATATACTGTTTGCGCCAATATATAAGCTACATCACCTTGGTACTGTACTTGGTATCCTTGCACTTGTTTTCTTGATATTGTTCTATATTCCTTTCTTCATTGCTCTGTTGAAACGCTCAAATGTAATAGCTTCTAAAATTATTGCTCCCTTGGATTACTTAATTCAAGCAACAGCTGAAGTAGCACAGAAGGTAAAACAAGTCGATTTGCAACCGGTCGGTATTATGGAGATTGATACTTTGTCACAAAATTTTAATCAAATGACAGAAGAGCTTAAAATAATGTACGACCGTTTGGAAGAGAAAGTAAATGAGGCTGTCAAACAACTTCGCGAACGCGATCATATGCTGATTAAACAATCGAGACAGGCTGCAATGGGCGAAATGATAGGAAATATAGCCCACCAATGGCGTCAGCCTCTCAACTCTATTGCCGTCATGATTCAAAATTTAGAAGATGCCTATCATTATGGAGAATTAAACGATACTTATCTTAAAGAAAAAATAGGCCGTATAATGGAAATTATCAGTTTCATGTCGCAAACCATTGACGATTTCCGATATTTCTTCAAGCCCGACAAAGAAAAGATGGAATTTAACCTGAGCCAGAATATAGAACAAACCTTGAATTTTGTAAGCAGTGCTTTAATGCATAATAACATTAGTCTTGTAAAAGAACTTGACCCTGCATTGAGCGTAGAGGGATATCCCAGTGAGTTTTCACAAGTAATTTTAAATATTGTCAACAATGCCAAGGAGATCCTTATTGAACGTCAGGTTGAAAAGCCCGAAATCAGAATTAGGCTCCAGTCCAAAGACCATCATGCCCAACTAATTATTGCAGATAATGGGGGCGGCGTTGAACCAGCAGTAATGGATAAAATTTTCGAACCCTACTTTACCACAAAGGAAATGGGCACAGGTTTGGGGCTTTATATGTCGAAAACCATCATCGAAACAAACATGAAAGGCCGGATATCAGTTGCCAATGATGACCGTGGCGCTGTTTTCAGCATTGAATTACCCATATCTCAAAATTCATGATTGAAAAACTTACCCTGATAGTTGACAATAATATTCCATCAAAGACCCTGGGTAAAATCATGGAGATAGAAGCCAGGGGCATAACTCTTGCAGGATGGCAGAATTTCTCCACTTTGAAAGAAAGCGAAAAGTTTTTTTGTTTAATCACTAATTCACCCTCGCAGTGGGAAATTGAAGTTGTTAAGGGCTTGGCTGATAATGAGTTATTGCTTGCCGGTTTTAAGTCGAATACTGTTGTGTTTGCCCACAAAGTCGATTTAACTGAGGCTGCCAAATCAGGCGATGTACCCACTTTTTTATATAACCACATTTTATGGCAATGTTTCTCCGCAGAATTTGCCGAATACTCAAGAGGAAAGGTAAGCGCTTTTCTGGATCTTATCAGGGAAGGTATGCTGGTTTGTAGTGCCGATGGATTAATTGTATTTGCAAACCATGAAATGTTGAGTCTTACAGGTTGGTCGTCCGGGGAACTCTTCTCTGAACCGGTAGTGCATTTCGTCAGGCAGAAAGGAGAACGAAATGAATTTGATAAATGGTTTCGTAAACTTTGGGAAGAACCCCGAAAAATGGGCACCCTCGATTTTCTTCTCAAAGATGGTCATTGGTATTCTTTGTTTTTCCATAGTTACCTTATTCCTGAGCCAGTTACCAAAGAGCATCTGTTGTTTTTTCTGATAGGATCGCATCCTTTATCTGACCTTGAGGAAACCATACACAGTATCGATCATCTGAAGGGAAGAGCCATTTTACACGACTTCCGCAATTTGCTGCAAGGTGTGGTCACCTATACCGACTTATTAGGGTTTGAAATCGCATCTGATAATCCTGCATATAGCTATTTAAGCAAAATGAGAAGCGAGCTCAAAAGAGGGCAGGAGATTCTGAATCAGCTTATGTATCCTGAGCCATATAATATATCGGAAATTTCTCTTAATCAAACTATTGAGAATCTAGTAAATACCTTCAGAGAAATTATTCCTTCGAATATAAAGATAAAATTATCAGGCTCTTGTCAGGAGAAGGTGGCCATTTCTTCGGTTGATTTGGGCCGAATTTTAAGAAACCTGGTAAAAAATTCAGTAGAAGCTATCGGTGCAGGGAATGGAGAAATATTAATAACAATAGGTCAATCTGTATCTTCAGCTGATTCGATTGATATTGATGATTTTGTTGCCCTCACTATTTCCGATACTGGTCCGGGAATTCCTGAAAATCTACGGTCGAAAGTTTTTGAGCCTTTCTTTACCACTCATCAGGATAAAGGCGGTACAGGATTAGGATTATATAGCGTTTATTCAATTGTAAAGCAAAACGGAGGGCACGTTTATTTTGAGAGTAGGGCAAATAAGGGTACAACCTTTGTTATATATTTGCCTAAAGCTAAAAAGTAATACCTGCAATCATCATGGAAAAGCTCCCTTTAAAGGTTTTATATGTTGAGGATGAAATTATTGTAAGAGAGCCATTTGCTGAAATGCTCAGCCGAAGAGTTCAAAAGGTATATACAGCTGAAAATGGCGAGCAAGGCCTTAAACTTTACCAAGAATTTAAGCCTGATATCATCATTACGGATATTAAAATGCCCGTTATGGATGGCTTGACGATGGTTGATCGTATTAGAGCTACGGATGAGCAAATTCCTGTAATTATTACCACCGCATTCGAATTCAAAGATTATCTCAAAAAAAGCATTGAGGTGGGGGTAAATAAATATTTAGTGAAACCCATAGAGCGCAATGCAGTTGACCTGGCTTTGGCAGAAATGGCTCGCCTGGTGGAATTTCAGAGGGCTAATAAAGATTATCAAGAGTTTCTAGAATTAATGCTAAACACGAGCAACCGGGTAATCATCGTTGCCGATTTCCCACAGGATGTAGTACATATCAATCAGGAGTTTTTACATTTTTTTGGATTTACCGACAGAAACGATTTCTATTCAAAGTATGACTCTGTGATTCAATTTTTTGGCACATTAAAGAATAAATCATTTTTTTATGATGCAGCTGCTGGCTTAGCCTGGATTGATGGTTTTCTTAAACTGAATGGTATTGAAAACAATACTTTTCTGAATTATTGTCCTGATAAAACTTCATTTAGTTATAATCTTAGTTTTCATGTGTTTAGTGATGGTCGGAAAGTAGCACTAATACTTACTGCAGTTGAAAAATAGAAATTATGGCAGCAAATTTATCCACACGCGAAAGATTACCCATTCGGGTTTTATACGTTGAAGATGAATATGGTATTCGCCTGCCGATGCTTGAAATGATGTCCCGTTGGGTTGAGGATATTATTGTTGCAGCCAATGGCGAGGAGGGACTTGAGGCTTTCAAACAAACAGGCGCCGATTTGGTAATCAGCGATTTGAAAATGCCTCACATGGATGGGTTGGAAATGATTGCTGCCATTAAAAGTATCGACCCAAATGTTAAAACCATTGTTGTTTCAGCCCACAGCCATGCCGAATCTTTTATTGAAGCTATCAACATTGGTGTAGATGGTTTCCTGATGAAACCCGTTCTTCGCGATAAGTTGTATGAAACCATTCATAGATTTGGCAGGGTTGTCATCGCTCAGAGAAACGCCCGATTGCAGGAAGAAAAGTTTATGGCCCTGGCCGGAAGTGTTATCGATGCTATTATCATTATCAATGAAAAAGGCGAAATACTCTTCTGGAATCAAGCTGCCACGCGTATTTTTGGTTATGAGGCCAACGATGCCATTGCCATGCCTTACAACTCGATTTTCGACACAGGTTCATTGCCTCCTGAATGGCCATCCACAACCCTTGCACTGAGGCGATTTTATAAAGAACATCAAAAAAGAGGTGGACTTATTGAAGCCAATGGTTTACATAAATCAGGCAGGGTTTTTCCGGTCGAAATTTCAGTGTCTCCACTTCAAGTGGATGATCTATGGTATGCATTGTTTATTATTCGCGACATTACCGAGCGCAAGCAAAGAGAGAAAGAGCTTATTGAAGCTCGGGAAAGGGCTGAGGCTGCCACAAGGGCAAAACAGCAATTTTTATCGGTAATGAGCCACGAAATCCGTACACCACTTAATGGCATCTTGGGTACTATCAATCTGTTGGTGCAAGAAGACCCTCGACCTGATCAGATGGAATATTTGAAAACACTTGAGTTTTCGGGAAATCACCTGCTTTCTCTAATCAATGATATTCTCGACTTTTCTAAAATTGAAGCTAACAGAATTCAATTTGAATCGGTATCCCTCGAAATTCGTGAAGTAGTTGAAAACCTTCTAAAGATATTTAGTTTTAAAGCCCAAGACAAAGGGATTTCCATCTTTTGCGAAATCGACCCCGCTATTCCTCAATTTGTAAAAGGCGATCCAATACGATTGAATCAGATTTTGAACAATCTCATTGGCAATGCATTGAAATTTACGGAAAAGGGAGGCATAACGGTAAGGGTAAAGGTCAATGGAAACATTACCCCCCACGAAATACCTCTGTATTTCGAAGTGATTGATACCGGCATTGGCATTCCCGAAGACAAAACAGAAATTATTTTCGACATGTTTAGCCAGGCTGATGCCAATACCACCCGACGTTTCGGAGGTACGGGTTTAGGTCTGGCTATTACGAAAAAGCTGGTGGAGCTTCAAGGGGGCTCAATTGGCGTTCGAAGTAAGCTGGGTGAAGGGAGTACATTTTATTTTAATCTGAACTTTAAGCCTGTTACCGAAGAATCAGGAGACATTGAGAAACCTGCCGACTTCCTCGAAAGTCTTCAAGGAGTGCGTATTTTACTGGTTGAGGACAACAAAATCAACCAGATGATTGCTCAAAAGTTTCTTACCCGTTGGGGCGCAAGTATCGATTTGGCGGAAAATGGCTTAGAGGCGCTGAATAAAATCCAAACCCAAAATTATGATATTGTCCTGATGGATCTTCAAATGCCGGAACTCGATGGATATCAGGCTACCAGGAGAATAAGACAAATGCCGGATGAGTATTTTCAGAAAATTCCCATCATTGCTCTTACAGCTTCTACCATGGCTGAGGTCAAAGAGAGTCTCGAAAAATTCGGACTTGATGATATGATCACAAAGCCATTTATTCCCGGGGAACTTAACCGCAAAATTTTCTATTACACTCGTCGGAATAATTAAAATCGCTCTTTCCAGCTTCTTTGCCTACTTTTGCAGCCCAATTATGATATTATGGCTGCAGAGCTTTGGAATATTCTTCTTGACAATATAAAGCAAACCTCTCTTACTGAATTTATTGCGGTCATCTTTGGCCTGGTAAGCGTTTTTTTTATCATGCGGCAGAATATCCTTGGCTATCCTGCCGGGCTTATCAACGTGAGCATATATGTATGGCTTTGCTATAGAGCTGGCCTCTATGCCAATATGGGTATCAATGTATTTTACTTCCTGGTAAGTCTATTTGGATGGTATCAGTGGGGCAAAAAAACAGAAGGCTCTGAAGTTTTAAAGGTTACAATACTTAGTAAAAATCAAGTTTTGGTTGTTTCCTTCAGTGTTATTGGTCTGTCTTTAGTATTGTGGAAAATACTGCAAAATCTTCCTGAAAGCACTTCACCTTTTTTCGACGCTTTTACCACAGCTATTTTTATTGTGGCTATGGTTTTGCAAGCTTTCAAGAAACTGGAATCCTGGATTTTGTGGATTTTGGGCGATATCATAGCTATCCCTTTATTTGCTCTTAATGGATTGGCATTCACTGGATTTCAATATCTGGCATTTTTGTTTCTGGCCCTGACGGGCTACCTTTCATGGAAAAAATCTTTAAATACATATGATTAAAATTGCTATCACCGGCCCTGAATCTACGGGTAAGTCGTGGCTAAGCAGCACGTTGGCTCAAATTTTCGGTGTACCGTGGGTTCCTGAGTTTGCCCGGGAATATTTGTCCGAAATGAATCGCCCTTATATCCTGGAGGATGTCATCTTTATCGCGCAAATGCAACGTAATGCTGAGAAGTTAGCTGCCCAAACAAACCCTCCCATCCTTTTCTGCGACACCGACATGATTGTTTGTAAAATTTGGTGTGAAGTGAAATATGGATTCTGTCCGCCGGAAATACAAGCGCTTCGTCTTGAAGATGACTACAACCTTTACCTTCTTACCGATATTGATCTCCCCTGGACCTTCGACCCTCTCAGGGAACACCCCCATTTCCGTAACGAATTGTTCGCTCTTTATCTTCGGGAAATGCAGCAATCAGATAAACCTTTCGAAACAGTCAGCGGAATAAATGGAAAACGTATAGAATCGGCCATTAACCACCTTTTAAGACATTTCCCCGATATTTCTGATCTTATCCATGAAGATCACCTGAGAAATGCCCTTGAATTAAATCTGCTTCCCTAACTTTGCGGCTGAGCATTTACCATTGATCGTTATGTCAGTCAGGGATAATTTAATAAAGATCCTTTCTGGGTTGCCTTCTCATGTTAAGCTGGTAGCTGTTACAAAAACTCATCCTGTTGAGGTTATTCTGCAGGCCTATGAAGCTGGGCATAAAGTCTACGGAGAAAACAAGGCGCAGGAAATGAAAACCAAGCAAGCCCTGCTTCCCGATGACATAGAATGGCATTTTATCGGACATCTGCAATCCAACAAGGTTAAATACATTGCTCCATTTGTCGAATTAATTCACTCGGTTGATAGTTTAAAACTTCTTGCTGAAATCAACAAAGAAGCTTTGAAACACAACAGGATTATATCTTGTCTTTTACAATTTCATATAGCTAAAGAAGAAACCAAGTTTGGTCTCGATTATGAAGAAGCTTGTGAACTTCTTGAATCCTATGAATATCAATCGTTTAAAAACATCCGGCTTTGTGGGGTGATGGGGATGGCCACATTTACAGATAATTCTGAACTTATTCGGCGCGAATTCAAACAGTTACGCTTATTTTTTGAGCAAATAAAAAAGGCTTATTTCCCGTTGAACGATCATTTTAAAGAAATTTCCATGGGAATGTCAAACGATTATCCTATTGCCATAGAAGAGGGAAGTACGATCATTCGTGTTGGTTCAGCCATTTTTGGAGAAAGACATTATACCTGATCTTAATTTTTATGAGAAATTTTTGGGCCGTTTTTTTTATCCTAATTCTGAATATTACAAGGTCGTTAGCGGGTTACTCAGAGCAAGGCTTCAATTATTCGTCGGGCACAGATACACTCTGGATACATGACAATTTAATTGTACCTGAAGGGCAAACACTGGATATCGCCCCGGGAACCGTCGTGCTCTTCGATGGAAGCTGGTTTATTGAGATACGGGGAAAGATAAGAGCGTTGGGTACCGAACAGGAGCCCATCGTATTTAAACCTGCCGATACTCTTGGCTTCAGCGATACCCTTGAAACAAGGGGAAGTTGGCATGGGTTAAGGTTTGTTGGTACAAACTCAGAAAAATCGGAATTTCATTATTGTCAATTTTGGTATGCAAAAGCTTTAGACAGTGATTCTCTTTTGAAATGTGGAGGTGTAGTGCATGCCAGAGGAGCGGTTTCAGCCTTATTCGATAATTGTCTTTTCCAATCTAATCGGGCCTGGAGCAGGGGGGGAGCTATTGCTCTGTTTGATGGAGCAGATCTTGAGTTTCGGCATTGTTCATTTATAGAAAACGCCACATACAATACGAACGAGGGATACGGAGGAGCGGTTTACGTCTGGAATGCGTCTCCTATTTTTTACCAATGCACTTTTTCGGATAATCAGGCGGTTTGGACGGGCGGTGCTATTTGTTTATATTACTCCAATCCTTTGATTCATAATTGTTTATTTACTGGAAATTTTGGCTACATTGGAGGCGGCATGGCTTTTTACCACTGTCGGCCTCAGCGAACCATTTGCAACAATATCCTATTTGCCAATGTTGGTTTGTATTTTGGTGGGGGAATTTCCTGCAATAATGCCTGTGATCCGGTTTTTGTAAACAATACAATTGTATTAAATTCAGCTTCTTATGGCGGCGGCTTTTATTGCAATGATTCTGCTGCGCCAACTATAATTAATTCTCTTATTTACAATAATATTAATTATTCGGGACTTGGGCCTGTGTATATTTGGGATCCCCTTTCGCACCCCAATTTTCACTATTGTAATATACAGGGTGGGAGTGCGGCATTTGCCGGTAGTGGTGGTGGTTCCGGATATTGGGGCGTTTTTAGCAACAACATTGACATTCCTCCGATGTTCGACTCTACAGTATCTTGGTTGTATTACCCGGCCGATACCAGTTTGGTCGACAGAGGTACACCAGCTTCCGATACCCTTGGCCTTAATCTTCCGTCTTACGATTTTGCAGGTGATTCACGGTTTGTTAACGGAAGAGTGGATATTGGAGCTTACGAACGTTCAGGTGTAAAAATCGAACAGATAATTAAGGGTTATGAAGTTAGTGTTTTTCCTAATCCTGCTACCGATAGGGTTACCTTTTCTCTTCAAGGTTTGCCTGCAGGGAATTTTGAGATTTGGATCCTAGATTCCCGGGGTAAACGGGTATTTCACAGTTCGGAAACTCACCTGGGAGGAGTGTTGAATTATTCTATGGATTTACACTGTTTTTCGCAGGGTTTGTACATCTTAAGGGTAAAAGGCAGAAATTGGTTTGGGTCTGCTTTAATTATTAAAGAATAAAG
>DDBO01000135.1 GCA_002332755.1 Bacteroidales bacterium UBA2030
GACTAACCTTTTTCCGGTTTGTTTGTTGAATAACTCTTCAATAGGCATTTAGTTGTTTTTAAACTTGAAATTGTTGTGGCAGGTAGGCTAGTGTATGTTGTGATGGGATTTCTTTTTGTGGGCCTGGGTGTTGCTGGTATTTTCCTGCCACTTATACCAACAACAGGACCCTTGTTGCTCGCTGCCTGGCTTTTTTCGAAGGGGTCACCCCGGTGGAGAATGTGGCTGCTCAATCATCCCTTATTGGGAAGATATATTCATAACTATCTCAAATACAGAGGTACCACGCGAAAGGTTAAAGTCAGGGCCATTCTCACATTATGGATAACCTTGTTTATTTCGGGTATTTGGGTTTATCCGAAAACCTGGCCAATTTTGATTTTGCTTGCAGTGGGAATTGGAGTAACCTGGCATCTGTTGAGCCTTCGTACTTTGAAACCAGAGGATATGCAAGAACTTACATTTCAAGAACGGGTTCGCAATTTTGAGTGAATAAAAGCGGGTGTATTTCATCAAAAAAAGGCTGCCCCAAATTTGAGACAGCCCTTTGTGGTGATTTATTTTCTTGATGTAAAAGAGAATTATTAGATAACGCCCTGGTCAATCATAGCATCGGCTACCTTAATGAAACCGGCAATGTTAGCGCCTTTAACATGGTTTACATAACCATTGGGTTCTGTTCCATATTTTACGCAGTTGGCATGAATGTTAACCATGATCTGGCGGAGGCGTTCCTCAACTTCCTCAGCTGACCACATCAACTTCATACCGTTTTGGCTCATTTCCAGGCCAGAGGTTGCTACACCACCGGCATTGGCAGCCTTACCCGGGCCGAAAGGAATTTTGTTTTCGTGGAATACTGTAACAGCTTCAGGTGTGCAAGGCATGTTGGCTCCTTCGCAAACCACCTTCACGCCGTTTTTGACAAGCATCCGGGCATCTTCTTCGTTAAGCTCGTTCTGGGTTGCGCAAGGCATTGCGATATCGCATTTAACTTCCCAGGGCCTGCGTCCTTCGAAGAATTCTACACCATATTTTTCGGCATAAGGTTTCACTATGTCGTTGTTGGAAGCACGGAGCTCAAGCATGTAGTTAATTTTGTCTCCCGAAATACCATCTGGATCGTATACATAACCGTCGGGGCCCGAAATGGTAACCACTTTAGCTCCAAGTTGAGTGGCTTTAAGTGCTGCGCCCCAGGCCACATTGCCAAAACCCGAGAGAGCAACAATTTTTCCTTTGAAGTCTTGGCCTACCAGCTTCAGCATTTCATTAGCGAAGTAAACAGCCCCAAATCCTGTGGCTTCAGGACGAATAAGCGAGCCACCCCAGTTGCGGCCTTTACCGGTGAGTACTCCATTGTGTTCGCGGGTGAGCTTTTTCCACCAACCATACATATAACCGATTTCGCGACCACCTACCCCAATATCTCCGGCAGGTACGTCCATTTCGGGTCCAATATTGCGCCACAGCTCAGTCATGAAGGCCTGGCAGAAGCGCATAATTTCGTTGTCAGATTTTCCCTTGGGGTTGAAGTCGCTACCACCCTTGGCTCCGCCCATGGGCAAAGTGGTAAGACTATTCTTGAATATCTGTTCGAAGCCCAGGAACTTTAGAATGCTGAGATTTACAGAGGGGTGAAAACGAATACCGCCTTTGTAGGGGCCAATAGCATTGTTAAATTGTACACGATAACCGGTGTTTACCTGAATTTCGCCTTTATCGTCAACCCAGGTTACTCTGAATTGAATGATGCGATCGGGCTCGGTAAGGCGTTCAATGATTTTGTGGGAATCGTACTGGGGATTTTCGTTTACAAACCCTTCGATGCTTTCGAGTACCTCGCGTACAGCCTGCAGAAACTCAGTCTGTCCCGGATTCTTTTTTTCGAGGTCCTGCATGATTTTTTCCAGATTCATAATCGCTGATTTTTAAGGTTGATAATTCTGTGATATGTTGTGTTAATATGAAAACACTGTTAATTTATTAACAGTGCAAAAGTACGGGTTCTTTTTTTTCCGGCAACGTTTTCGGTGTATTTTATACTCATTTTAAAGTATTCTTTTTCAAAAACTTTAAGCTATTTATCCGGTTTTTCCCCTGATGCTGTGCTTATCAGCGTATCATTGCGATATTGCGAAATCCGGATAAGCTTCCCTTCTTCATCGTATTCTTCCTGTTTACCGTTTTTTAAATTATGGCGGTACTCTGTTATACGTCGGGGTTTGCCATTGTAATACCATGCGCGTTGGATGCCCGTCCCTTGGTGGAATATGCCTTCCCCAAGCTTAAAACCGTTTTCGTCGAAATACTCCCATTTACCTTCGAATAGCCCCCTACTGTAGTTGCCCGCAACTTTGGGCATCCCGTTCTCGTGCCATTCTTCATAAGGCCCATCGAGAGTGTCATTTTTATAAAAGGCTTTGAAGAAAAGCTTGCCGCTTTGATAGTTTCCTATCACTGGCCCATTCTTTAAACCCATTTCGTAATTTTCCTGGCGCTCAAGATTTCCATTCGGCCAATACCTTTTCGAAATACCATGAAGTTTGTCTTTGCAATACCAGGTTTCCTGCTGCAAAGTGCCGTTGGGATAATAATACAGGGCCTGCCCTTCTTTTTTGCCATTTTTTTTCTTTACCACACTCATCACCTTTCCGTTGGGGTGAAAAGTGGTTTCGGTGCGGGTGCACCCTCCGATGATAAACACCAGGATGATAAAAATAATTTTATTTCTCATTATCTGAATCTTATAGCTTTTAGGGGTGAAATACCGGCAATAATTTGTGTTGGTATCATCATTGCCGCTACACAGATAACAATTGTACCCAAATTGATGAGGAGAATGGGGGTTACATGCAAAAGCACCGGGACATAATCCATGTAATACGAATCGCGAGGCAGGGGCAAGAGGTGAAACCGGTATTGAATACTTAGCAGAGTAAGGGCTGTAACATTCCCCCATAAAAGACTACGCCCGGCAATATAGGCGGAGGCAAGTAAAAAAGCTTTTTTTATTTGTTTATCGGTTGCGCCCAAGGCTTTCAGGATACCAATGCTACGGGTTTTCTCGACAATAAGAATAACCAGTGCGCTGCTCATGGCCATCACCGAGACCAAAATCATCAATACTAGAATTACCACAACATTAATGTCTTGCAGCTGTAGCCAATCGAATATTTGGGGATAGTTTTCGCGCATGTTGCTTACGTTGAGGTGAGAAGGCAACATGTTATAAATCTCGAGAGTGGCCTCTTCGAGCCGGTCTTCATTGTCGAGAAAAATCTCGATTAAACCAGCTTCATTATCTGCCCATCCGTTTAACCTGCGCAAATGTCCGATATTGCAAAAAGCCATGGTTTGGTCGAAATCCTCCAGCCCTGTATCGTAGATTCCGGTGATTACGAATCTTCTGGCTCGGGGGATATTTTCTTTATTGTCAACAAAATACAAGGT
>DDBO01000106.1 GCA_002332755.1 Bacteroidales bacterium UBA2030
CCCCAGGTAGGCTCTCCTTCGATGGCAAAGGCAGCTACCGGAATAGTTGCCGTTGAGGCGATAATGCTAAAATTTTCAGGCCATTTCAGAATGCTGTCTCCATGCGACATCCAAACCTGACTTCCCTGGCTTAAGCCTTTAAGCAAGGGATTGTTATATTCCAGTTTATCAAGATTGGCACGGCCGTATTCACGCATATGCGATGCTTCAACAGCCCCTCCGGAAATTTTCGCCAAATATTGTGCACCAAAGCAGATCCCAAGTAAGGGTAGCTTTCCTCTGAAGACCGATAAATCGGGCGCTGGCGAACCCTCGTCTCGTACCGAAAATGGACTTCCACTAAGGATTATTCCTTTTACATTGGGTGTAATGTCAGGAACCTTGTTGAAGGGATGAATCTCACAATAAACATTGAGTTCGCGTATTCTTCTGGCTATCAGCTGCGTGTATTGTGAGCCAAAATCTAAAATGAATATAGTTTCGTGCATGAAAGATGGATGTAGGCGTAAATTTTGTTTTGCAAAATTACAGAACGTTGGGCATTTAATAATTAATATAAACCATCATCGTTAATTATTCAAACAGGATTGACATGAAAAAAGCAAATGGAATTTTGCTGGTATTGATGCTGTTAAGCTTTACAGGCATCATGGGCCAATCGTTATACGAGGAATTGATAAGAAGAGGCTGGGACAAGTCCACCCTCGAAATGGCTAATACCGCGAAACAAACCAAGTATTTATCAAACGAAGAAAAAGAGGTAATTCTTTTTATCAATCTGGTTAGACTGAAACCTTCAACATTTTTAAAGATTCATATTCATAATACAGAAGAACAATACGATAACGATTATTACTATCAGAGTTTGGTTGAAACTTTGGAAAAAATGCAACCTGTGTCTGCTCTTTTGCCTGATTCAATGTTAACAAGGATCGCACGGAATTATGCTATCTCCTTAGGGGAAAAAGGTTTTGTCGGGCATGGTGACTTTTCGCAGAGAATGAAAAAAATCAAATGCATAGGGATAAGAGCAGAAAACATTTCTTATGGTATTCAATCTCCGGAATGGATTGTTATTGACTTGTTGGTAGATAACAATGTTCCCTCCCTGGGTCACCGAAAGAACATTTTAGATTTGGATCTCAGATATATAGGGGTTGGCATTGCCCCGCACAATGGATACGATTATAACTGTGTAATCGACTTCAGCTCATGTATGGATAGCATCACCCCCCGCTAATCAGATGAATTACTTCCAGGTTATCTCCATCTTTAACATATACCTTATCTCTCTCATCCACTTTTATCACCTGGCCATTGAGCTTAGTGACAAGCATTCTGAAAGTAAACTTCTTAAGCCGAATAATTTCAGCCACGGTTAAAGTTTCGGCATCAAAAGTCTCTTCTCTATGATTAAGTGTAATTTTCATTGTAATTTGAATATTTATGATTTTTTGAATTGAAATCCATTGAGAAGGAATTCAAGGGCAAGATTTGCCTGCATACCGGCCAAAATGGATACGCGAGGGCCCAAAGGCGGGTTCCATTCATGGGTTTCAGAGATGTCGTCGCCGGCTAACACGAAATTACCGAACCTTTTAATGGTAATATCTTCGGTTTTACCCCACCCTGCCAGACCCGATGCTGCAATTAAAGGCCGGTCAGGCCAATGGCTTAAGGCAGTTTCTATTAGCATTTGTTTCATTTCAGCCTTATCAAACGCTTCAATTAAAACATCACAATCCTTGTATAGCTGAGTAATGGTATCGGGATTGAGTTTCACGGTAAAGGCATCGACTTGAATAAAAGGATCAATACGGCGAATATTCTCCTTAAGTGCCAATACTTTGGGTATTCCTAATTGTTGTCTGAAATAATATTGACGATTGAGGTTTGAAGGCTCCAGAGCATCAAAATCGGCAATAATGAGGCGACCCACTCCGGTTCTTGCTAATGCAACTGCACAATTCGATCCCAGACCTCCGGCTCCGGCAATGCCGACAGTCTTTTTCGAAAGGAATTCTCTGATTTGCACTAGAGCCTGAGTCATATTTGGAATTTATAATGCAGCATGGCAAAATTAATATTTGCCTTTAAAACATTGCTTTTATCTTTGCATCGACTTAAGGATAGCATATGAAACAAGCATATTTAACCATATTACTTGCATTAGGTCTTGTTGCGGCACTTGCCCAGGAGAAACCCAAAATTTACAATCCACAGGCAGATGCGCATAAAGAGATAGCCCTGGCCATCGAAAAGGCTACACAATCAGGAAAACATGTGTTTTTACAGATTGGTGGAAATTGGTGCCCATGGTGCATAAAATTTCACCGATTTGTTCATGATACCCCTGCTCTCGATAGCCTGATAAACGCCAACTACATTGTTTGTCTTGTAAATTACAGCAAAGAAAACAAAAACTCAGAGGTGCTTGCAGAGCTTGGCTATCCTCAGCGATTTGGATTCCCCGTGTTTGTTATACTCGATAGTCAAGGCAAGCGTTTGCATACTCAAGATTCTGGCTTACTGGAGTCAGGTGAGGGTTACGATGTAAAAAAAGTACAGAGTTTCCTGCAGAACTGGGCACCTGATGCTTTAAATCCGACAAGGTACAAGAATTGACAAAAAAACCGGCAGTGAGCCGGTTTTTTTTTACTTTTTAACGTCGTAAAAACAACGCACAGGCGAATAAAGTTTACCTTCCTTTACAAGGACTTTAATCGCCTTATCTACATCTTTCTTAGGCAAACCAGCGGCTTCTGCAAGCTCTCCTGGACGCAAAGGTTTACCCGCTTTTTGCAGTGCTTCAATGATTTTTTCGTTGGCTTCCATATATGCATTTTTGATGTTCAAAGATATAAAATTTTCCATAGGAAATTACTTTCAAGGATATGTCAAATGATAAAATCAGGCCTAAGGAATTTAAAAAGACTCTACCTAATTCATTATAAACATGAAAATCAATTAATTAAAAACGAAAAGTAAAATTCATTGTTGAATTCGAATCCGAAATCGATTGCAGCATTTATGCGGCATTTATACATTTGTGAAACTTTTAACATCAGGAATCAACACTTAATAAGAAAGGATATGAACATCGAAAACTTTCGCGCCAAACACAAGCTGCTGAAGGAATATAAATATCAGTGGCATCCCATCGACAAGGGTTACAACAACCGGACC
The DNA here is from genome assembly GCA_002332755.1 of Bacteroidales bacterium UBA2030. Classification (GTDB taxonomy): domain Bacteria; phylum Bacteroidota; class Bacteroidia; order Bacteroidales; family TTA-H9; genus UBA2030. Next base: position 3,187 of record DDBO01000106.1, read on the forward strand.
GTCTACATTAACGTAGATACGCTTGAGATTATAGAAAAGCCAGTCACTGAGGAAATGAAAGACAAATTTGTGGGTGGTAAGGGCTTTGGGTTGAAATTGCTCTGGGAAGCCACTAAGCCCACAACCAAATGGAACGATTATGAAAATGAAGTAGTTATCTCTCCTGGCCCCATTGCCGGTATTACTCAATATTCCGGTACGGGTAAATCGCTTGTGGTGAGCATCTCTCCTACCGACTTTGTAATGGACAGTAATGTTGGTGGGTTCTTCGGCCCTTTTCTGAAATTTTCCGGTTTCGATGCTCTTGAATTACAAGGGATAGCATCAGAGGATGTTATCATTTTCTTTGATGGCGTTAACCATAAAATTGAAGTCTTCGACGCCAACGGGCTTGAATATGACAGCCATTTGTTAGCGACTCAATTACATGAAATTTTTGCCGATGACGAATACGATAAATTTAATGTTTCAGTAGTCTCATCAGGGAAAGCAGCAGAGCACAGTCTCATTGGAATGCTCAATTTCAGCTTTTACGACAAAAAGCGCAAGGAAGTCAGGCTGAAACAGGCAGGACGTGGGGGTATTGGCACTGTATTCCGTCATAAAAAAATCAGAGCTCTGGTGGCTAAGGTTCCCGGAATTAGCGGCAATTTGAACAATGTTGTTGACCTGGAAGCCATACAGGAACGTGGTCGCAGGTTCAACCGCGAGATGCGGGAGCTTGACGACAAGCAAAACCGTATGCGTAAGGTTGGAACGGCTCACCTGATGGAAATCATGAATGATTATGACCTTTTGCCCACCCACAATTTCAAATTTGGTTCGCATCCCGAAGCTTATAAGATTGACAGCAACGTGTGGACCAGCAAATTTACTCAGGGAGTGAACGATGGATGTTGGGTTGGATGCAATATGTCGTGCGCAAAAGGGGTAGATGGATTTGAACTGAAAACCGGACCTTATAAAGGCACCCGGGTTTTGGTGGATGGTCCGGAATATGAAAATGCAGCAGGTTTGGGCTCAAATTGTGGAATTTTTGACCCCGATATCATTATCGAATTGAATTTCTACTGCGATACTTATGGCGTATGTACGATCACCTGGGGCACCCTGATAGCTTTCCTTATGGAATGTTGGGAAAACGGCATCCTCAACAAAGAAAGAACCGGAGGATTGGAGCTTACCTGGGGTAATGGCCTGGCTTCACTTGAACTGCTACATCAGGTAGCCCGGGGTGAGGGATTTGGAAAAATTGCCGGAATGGGTGTTGCCAAGTGTAAGGAATATTTCATCGAGCACTACGGAGCCGACCCACAATTCCTTAACGATATTGCCATGGTAAACAAAAATCTCGAATATTCGCAATATGTGTCGAAGGAATCGCTGGCTCAACAGGGCGGCTATGCCATGACCAACAAAGGACCTCAGCACGACGAAGCATGGCTTATCTTCATGGATATGGTCAACAACCACATTCCTACTTTTGAAGATAAGGCTGAGGCATTGCATTACTTCCCTATGTTCCGGACATGGTTCGGATTGAATGGCCTTTGCAAGCTCCCCTGGAACGATGTTGAACCCGAGAACAACCATTTGACGGATGAACCCGCCAAAGTGCCCGAGCATGTGGATAATTATGTCACTATCTTTAATTCCGTAACTGGTAAGAAAATTGACAAATACGAACTCATCCGCATGTCGGAAAGAGTGTACAATTTTCAGCGCATTTTCAACATTCGCAGAGGATATGGCATCCGCAAATACGATGCACAGCCTTATCGTGCAGCCGGTCCTGTAACTGTCGAAGAGTACGAAAGCCGTCAGGAACGCTACGATAGCCAGTTGCGCGAAAAACTTAGCATCGATCCCACCCATATGAGTACCAAAGAAAAAATGGCTGCATTGAGGAAATATCGTGAGGAACAATATGAAAAACTTCTCGATGCAGTTTACGAACGACGTGGATGGAATAAGAATGGGGTTCCAACCATTGAGCATCTCAAGAAAATCGGAATGGACCTGCCACAATTAATTGAAGTGGTTGCGCCATTGCAATAATTTTGTCTTCCATAAAAAAAACAAACACCCTGTGAGCCAAGTTACAGGGTGTTTAATTTTTTATGAGGAGAGGGTATTAATCTCTTGGAATAATAAACCCTAGATGAAATCTAACAGTGTTCAGTTTAACTTTTGGGTATGTAATTTCGAGCTCATCGGGTGCATTGGGGCCATATATGGTTGGGTCTTCGGTAATTTTGAAACCCATATCAGATTTAGCAAAAGTAAATTGGGCACCTAACGAGAGTATTCCATATACAAGGTTAAATCCTGCTCCTGTTTGAAATGCTAATCCTAATCGTGTTGGCTCATAGGATGTCTCCGAATCGCTATTTCCGACAAGGCCTCCGGCAGCAAAAATTCCACCTATATTCAGGTAGAGATCTGTTTTAAAGTCATCGGTAAGAAAATAGCGAAAAACAGGCCCAAGCTTGAGGTCAACAAGCATAAACGGAAGTTGAGGGCCGGTTGTGGATATGGGAACTTTGTAATCGTAAAAAACCACCCCTAAACCGTTACTCATGTAAAGCCCTAAGTTCCCTCTGTTTTGTAACATAAAGTTATCAGAATAAAAACGAAGGGTTCCAAATTCCATCATAGCCCCCCATGTAGGAGCACTTCCTTCCTTCAAAGGCCCCCAATTATTGGTTTGGCCAGGTAATGGATCATGTTGAAACGAAGAACTCACATAA
>DDBO01000173.1 GCA_002332755.1 Bacteroidales bacterium UBA2030
GTGGGTAAAGTGGTAAATCAAGGTCTGGGCCAATATGAAATATTGTCGTAAACAAATATATATGTGATTTTAATCTGCTACTGTACATACACGCAAACCTTTTACTTTGTCGATATGAAGTTAAAACACAATCAAAACTAAATATTATGAGAACAGCAGGAATTATTGTGCTTGTATATGGCATTTTAGGCTTTATCATTGGGATTATTAATACTATAAGAGGTCACGGACCAGATTTCACGGGTTTAGTTTTTGTAGCTATAGGTGGTTTGCTAATTTATTTAGATTATCAGAAGAAAAAAGAATTGGAAAAGGGAATACAATTGAAAAAAGGGGCTATAAACATGGAAAATAATGATATAAATAGCATTCCTGGGATAGAGGGTTCTCAAGATCAAAGTAATAATGAAAAAAATACCCCCATACATCGCTATCCTGCTTTGAGAACAATCGCAGGTGTTTACATGGTTTTAGCATGGATAATTGGTATCGTCGCAATTATAACAACGTTTTATTTCTTGTCCGAAAAAGGAATGCAAATATTTGGACTTGTATCACTTATAGTTGGTGGCTTATTAGCTCTTGGACTGGCAGCAATATCTGAATCCATAAAAGTATTTTTAGATATTGAATATAATACAAGAAAAGCCTCCGAGAAATGAAAACCATGCCCATAAAAAAGTGTCGCAGCAATAAGGGTTTTAGAGGTAATTTAAGCATTCTAACCCGCATAAAGCTCGGTGTATTTTGACAGTAAAGAATCTTTCCATCCTCTTTACTTTTAATACACTTAACCGCACGCAGTAAATTAAATAAACGAGACCTCGTAAGGCAGAGTTGCGATTGCTCGTTAGAGTAAGGTAAACATGCGTCATTACCAGCATTCAATTATCATCTCTACATGATGTCTAAACCTGTTTTTTCCCAACGTACCGATAAGAATGATAATTTTGATTCCTCAAAAATAGATTGTAGGAAAAATGCAAGGAAAACAACTTAGAAAATTAGAAGCAGAACTGTGGAACGCAGCAGACCAACTCAGAGCCAACAGCAAACTGACTGCCTCAGAATAATCCATGCCTGTGTTGGGCCTGATATTTTTACGACATGCTTACAATCGGTTTCAGAAAGTTAGGGCCGAAGTGGAAAAAGATTTGCCAGTGCATCCGCAACGTGGCAGACGGCCTGTTACAAAAAAAGATTTTGAAGAACGCAATGCAATGTTCCTGCCTGAAAAGGCACAGTTTGATTATTTGGTGTCATTGCCCGAAAGTGCCGACATAGGCGAAGCTATTGACAACGCCATGAAACTGATTGAGGAGGAATACGACAGTCTCAAGGGTGTTTTGCCTAAAAACTTCTCTGTTTTCAGTAAGGACCTTTTGCGTGAACTGCTCCGCATTTTCAATAAAGAAGTGTTGCAGCATGCCGAAGGCGATTTGTTTGGAAAGATTTACGAATACTTTCTCAACAAATTTGCGATGACCGGCGCACAGGAAGGCGGTGAGTTCTTTACCCCTATGAGTTTAGTGCAAACCATCGTAAATGTAATTGAACCCGATCACGGCATTGTGTTTGACCCTGCCTGTGGCTCTGCGGGTATGTTTGTACAAACAGGCTATTTCATCGAAAACGAAGGAATGAAACCAGCTGAAAAAGTTACGTTTTACGGGCAGGAAAAAACCGAACTGAATACCAAGCTGGCCAAGATGAACATGGCAGTTCACGGCCTGGAGGGGAATATCCAGCAAGGCAATACTTTTTACGAAGACAAACACAATCTTATAGGCCGTTGCGATTTTGTAATGGCAAATCCTCCGTTTAATGTAGATGGGGTGGACAAGGCCAAAGATGTTGTGAAAAAAGACCCACGCCTGATGCTGGATGGCAAAGTATGTCTACCCAAAAACGATAATGCCAATTATTTATGGATTCTTTATTTTTACAACTACCTGAAACCAACGGGTAGGGCAGGTTTTGTTATGGCTTCGTCGGCCAGCGACGCCGGGCACAGCGAGAAAGAGATCAGAGCAAAGCTGGTGAGAACAGGTGCAGTAGATGTGATGATGGCTATTGGCAATAACTTTTTCTATACCCGTTCATTGCCTTGCACCCTTTGGTTTTTTGACAGAGGAAAAGAGCTCCTCATTCCCAGCCCTTCTCCTCAAGGAGAAGGGAGTGAGCCTATAATTACTGTGGAGCATCAATTACCCAAACAGCTATTGGCAAATGCCAGAGAATTGAGAAAGAATCAAACAGATGCAGAAGAATTACTTTGGCAATTGTTAAGAAACAGGAAATTGAATAACCTAAAATTCAGAAGACAACACCCACTGAAAGCGGGTTTCATACTTGATTTCTATTGTGTAGAGGCTAAATTGGGAATAGAAGTAGATGGGGGATATCACAATCAAAAAAAGCAACTGGAATATGATGCAGAACGTACTAAAATCATCAATGAATATGGCGTCAAGATAATTCGATTCACTAATGAGCAGGTTCTACAAAATACTGAACTGGTTCTACAAGAAATCATCAATGCGGCATCTCCCCCCTCTCCAAATGGAGAGGGGCTGGGGGTGAGGAACAAAAACACAGTGCTTATGCTCGATGC